>CAKOSN010000008.1 GCA_934102255.1 uncultured Bacilli bacterium
TTTTCTTCTTTATTAATTGATGCATCCCAAACCATGCCAATAGATTCTAACTTCTTAATTTTATCGGGTGATAAACTTCCCTTTTTATAGGCTTTGCGTGTATCACTTATCCATTGTCCAAGATTTTTTCCTGATGATGTTTTATATAGTGCTGGTGCTAATAGGTCGCCATATTCATCACGATATTCTTTAGCTAACTCGTACCAGTTGTTCCAGTTTTCTTCTTTATTAATTGATGCATCCCAAACCATGCCAATAGATTCTAACTTCTTAATTTTATCGGGTGATAAACTACCATTTTTATAAGCAGCACGTATAGTGCTTATCCATAGTCCAAGATTTTCTCCTGATGATGTTTTATATTTTTTTGACATTAATAGGTCGCCATGTTCATTGTAATACTCAACAGCTAAATTGTACCAGTTGTTCCATTTTTCTTCATAATCAATTGACGCATCCCAAACCATGCCAACAGCTTCTAACTTCTTAATTTTATCGGGTGATAAATTACCATCTTTATAATCTTGACGTGCAGCGCTTATCCATATTCCCAAATTTTCTCCTGATGATGTTTTATAGCTGCCAGCCACTAACAAGTCACCATGTTCATGATAATATTCTTCAGCTAGTTTGTACATTCTATTCCATTTATATTCATTAACATCCCAAACCATGCCTATAGATTCTAATTTTTCAATTTCATCTGGTAATAAATTACCTTTTTTATAAGCTTGACGTTCAGTGACCATCCATTGGCCAAGATTTTCTCCTGATTTTGTTTTGTATTTGTATGGTACCAACAAGTCGCCATGTTCATTACGATATTCTTTAGCTAACTCGTACCATTTGGTCCAGGCTTCTTTTTTATTAATTGATGCATCCCAGACCATGCCTATAGCATTTAACTTTTCAATTTTGTCTGGTGATAAATTACCTTTTTTATAATCTTTACGACATTCGCTTATCCATTGTCCAAGGTTTTCTCCTGACTTTGTTTTGTAATCAAATGGCACTAATAAGTCGCCATATTCATTACGATATTCAACAGCTAACTTGTACATTTTATTCCATTTGTTTTCTTTAGCGCTCCAAACCATGCCAATAGCATTTAACCTCCCAATTTGGTCTGGTGATAAATTGCCTTTTTTATAAGCAATACGTGTAGTATTTATCCACCATCCAAGATTTTCTCCTGATTTTGTTTTGTATTTGTATGGTACCAACAAGTCGCCATGTTCATTACGATATTCTTTAGCTAACTCGTACCATTTGTTCCAGACTTCTTCTTTATTAATTGACACATCCCAGACCATGTCAATAGATTCTAACTTCTTAATTTTGTCTTGTGATAAGTCACCATTTTTATAATCAATACGCGCACGGCTTATCCATGTTCCAAGGTTTTCTCCTGACTTCATTTTGTAGTTCTGTGGCGCTAATAGGTCGTCATGTTTATTACGATATTCTGTAGCTAGCTCGTACCATTTATTCCATTCGTACTCTTTAACATCCCAGACCATGTCAATAGATTCTAGTCTCTCAATTTGGTCTGATGATAAATCACCTTTTTTATAGGCTTTACGGGTATTACTTATCCATGTTCCGAGGTTTTCTCCTGACTTTGTTTGATAGTCCTTTGGCACTAATAGGTCGTCATCTTTATTACGATATTCTTTAGCTAGTTCGTACCATTTATTCCATTCGTACTCTTTAACATCCCAGACCATGTCAATAGATTCTAACTTCTCAATTTGGTCCGATGATAAATCACCTTTTTTATAAGCTTTACGCACATTACTTATCCATGCTCCGAGGTTTTCTTTTGCTAACGTTTGGTATCTTTGGGGTACTAATAAATCGCCATGTTCGCTGTAATACTCACAAGCTAACTTGTACCATTTATTAAATACTTCTTCTGGAGATACTAACTCGTTTATTTCATGTTCAAGATTCACAAAATAACTAACCGAACTTTCAACTTGCAAAAACCCATGCAAGAATTTTTCTTCCTCATCTTCGGTTTCTTTTATTTTTATTTGTCTTGTTAATTCATCTATTTTGACATTCCATAAATCTATTTTGGAACCTAGTCTTAAGATTTCCGCTATTACTTTTTTATTTTTTGTACTATCTAACTCTTCTTGATTATTAAAATATTTAATATAACGATATAAAATAGCATTTAATTTTAAAGCATAATTTTTTTCTTCTAAAATATTACTGTTCTTATCTGGAAACTTGCCAGCGTTATCATTTATCCAATCTATAATTGTTTTTAAATCTTCTAAATCATCTATTGAGGATTGCTCTCTTTTTAAGTTAACCGTGTTTATATTGTTAACTAAATCCATTACTATTGGGCGTTCTTCTTCGTTGAATACATGACCATCGGGATAAGAATGGATACATCTTCCTAACTGCTGATAGAATAAAATTCTAGAATTAACACCTAATGGACGTAACCAGACAATCCCTTTTACTCCTTTTAAATGAGCTCCTTCATTTAATTTATCCATAACAAATAGTATCTTTGGTTTGCCATTCGTATCTTTATTAAAATTGTCTAGTTCTTCTTTATTTTTACTATTACTATAATAGCTTAGAAGTGAATTAGTAGCAATCATATCTTTAGTCTTGAATTCTATTCTTTCTTTCAAAGTACTTCTATCTAGTTTCTTCCAGCCTTGGTGTCTTGCTATAATACTTACTACAGTACTATTAAATGTGTTTAAAGCTGCTGGTTTATGTTTAATTTTAACCATATCAAGTAGCATAATATTATCTTGTTCTTTATCTAAGAAAGCTTTATCTTCACTAGATAATTCCTGTTTTTCAACAATTTTATTATAAATAAATAATAACTTTTCGCCATTAGTCTTCATATATTCATTTGAATATAAATACTGTCTAATTAAAATAGTATAATCTTCCATTATCAAAACAGCCTGAGTTCTGCTTATTTTACTGCCGTCTTCACTATTATAATAAGTGCCATCCTTACTACGACTGACTGGTAAGAAAACAACATATTTACCATCTTTACTTAAATTATCGCCAAGAATTTTTTCAATACCGCTACTTTGTTCAACGCTCCTGCATAACTGTTCATACTTAGAGAAGGCTTTAGCTTTTTTCTCACCATCATCAAGCATTGATATTCTTTCATACATTTCATCCAAAGTACCATCACTTTTATAAAGATATAGGCAGTTAATAAATTTAGGATTAGCTAAAAGACCGGCTTTAATGGCTGTTTCCAAAGATTCATTAATAGCTAAGTGTTTATTTAATTCAATCTCTTCATCAGTATACCCAAAGTATCTTGCCCAGTAAACAGACATATCTTTGTCATCACGGTCGCGCTCTGGAGTTGCCGTTAAACCTAGAACTTTTATTTTTTCTTTATCCTGATTAGCCATTAATTCATTAATAAACCTTGACCACTCTGGTGCACCACTTCGGTGTAATTCATCTAATATAATAAAATCATATTTACTATTATATTTTTCTTTTAATCGGTTTTGTTTCTGATTTTTTAAATCTTGATATGTCGTTAAAGTCAAATCAGGAAATAAAGTATGATAATCTTTGTAACCAAAGAATTCGTAAATATAATCTTCAATTTGATTTAAAATAATATCATTTGGTGCGATGTAAAGCATTTTATCATTTTTACGTTCTAACATTTCAGCTAAAGCTAAGAAGCTTTTACCGGAACCAGTCGGCATAACAGCGGTTGCAAAATTCTTTCTAGCAAAAAGTTCTTCTGTTTTCTCGTAAGCTCTTCTTTGAAGCTTTCTTAAAGGCAAATTATATTTTTTTAAATTATTATAACCAATATAATCTTTTAATTGGTCTAAAATAATGTTGGTATCATTAGTAAATTCTTTTCGATTTGCTATTAATGATGCAAACATCGAGGTGGCAATCGAAGCATCATCGCTTAAAGTCTTTACCTTCTCATAATAATTCATAAAATTATGACTGACTAAGGCATTGACTATTTTTCTTCGTTGATTTTGATTAAAATTAGTTTTGACATTTAAAGACTCTAAGTCGATTGAATCAATTAGCCCATTGGCATACCATTCTTCTTTGTCTTGAACCTGCAATTCTTTTCCATTTATATATTCAGAAAACAAAGTATTAAAAGTTGCAGTCGGGCTGCTAAACAAATTATACATATCTTGTACTTGTAAGTCGTTAACATAGTCATAAACCGACTTATAATTTTTAGGTAAATATAGAGCAACAGTATCGCTTACTTTCATGGCATGATTACCGCTTCTTGCCATTATAGTTGGTTCAATACCTAAAGAATTATCTAAAATACTTTGTAAAGTTGCATTGTATTTAGGATTATTTCCTAATATTTGATTTAATATGTTAACTGAATAAAAGCTTCTTAACCTAGCTTTAACTAAGTACATCGAATTTAAATATAACTCTTTGGCTTCTTTATAACTTATCTTGCCTCCAGTTAGATTATATAAATTATCTAAACTTAGATTTAAATCTTCTGGTTTAAAATAATTATAATTAATTTCCTTAGTATTTTGTCTTATTTCATCTAAATGACTAATCAAGTATTTTTTTATATCTTTAATTTCTTCTGTTTCTGAGACTTGTTGTAAAAGAGCCATTATTTCAACTAATGATGTTGGCATTTCAACTATTTTTTCTTTAGGTACATCTTTATAATACTCCAGCTCACGCGAAGAAAAAGCTGAACCCATAGTTTGAATAACAAAACGATTAGTTTTACCTTTTACTACCTCAAAATTTAAAACATCTAAAAGCATTACTAGTTTATCTTTTGCTAGATTTTCTTCATCACTATAGCCTTCATAGGGCTTACTTTTAATAAATTCCAAACCATTTTGGAACTCTTCACTAGTCTTATCAGTATATTCTTCTGGTAAAGTTCTCTTTAAATTTTCTAGTTGTTCTTTAGTAGAAATATTTTTTAAAGACTCAATATAATACCTTTGTAAATCTGTTAAATCAGCCTGGTGTTCCTCTATATAGGCATTTACTTTTTTTAAAATTTCCTCATAAATATACTTACCAGCATAAAAAGTAGTTTTACCTAATTCATTCTTTGGTACTTTTACAATTACATACTTATCTTCATAATCACTTCTACCATAAGTTAAACACACATTAGCATCACTACTTAAAGAAATACAATTAGTATCCTTATCATAATGTGTTTTAACATGATTAATCATTTCTTCTAAAGTTAATTCTGAAGACTCATTATATCTATCCGTATGATTATAAAACTTACTATCAGTGATAATCTTACTAATACGACCCGATTCATCTAAAATAGATTTATCTCTAATACCAGACATATCTCTTTTATTTAAAGCTCTAAAAAAGTAATAATAATTATCATCTTGATAGCAATTCGTTATATTAAATAATTCATTCATAATGTTTGTCCCTTCAAATCACCTTAATGATACCATATTTAAAGTCTTAAAAAAACTATCAAGTTTTATTTTAGATAGTTTAAGTAATAAAATGACTAAGGGTGGGGGGTGGAAAGTAATATTAATAATATTTATAAATACTATTAATAACCTCTTTTTCACTCTTATAATTAAAATAATAATACTTATTTAGCTTTAAAAAATAAGGATTAAATGTATTTAAATAAATAATCTTATTAAATGGTATATCATACATACTTCTTTCTAAGATAAATTTATTATGAATATACTTATACTCTTTTAGGTAGTTATATAACTTATATAATAAAAAAGATATAACAAAGATACTATTTATTTTATTATTATAACTATATAAAATAAAGATAATTAAGGTAATAATAGAGATAATAAGACTTATAATATTACTTTTTAAATAAGGGATAATTAGGTTAAGCAGACTATTTAAGATGATATAACCATCTAAAGGATAGATAGGAATAATATTAAATAAGATGAGACTGGTATTTATGGATAAAAATAAGTTATATGAATAGGTGTTAATAAAGCTATATTTATATAGATAGAAAAAAAGGATATAAAGGATTAGTTGATTTAGAATGCCTCCTAGGGATATTAAGAGTTCTTTTAAGGGCGAAAAGTTAATTAGTTTGTTGGTTTTTATAAGACCTCCAAAGGGATAGATAGTTAGTTTAGTTACAGAGACTTTGAATGTTTTTAAGAAAAAGAGATGGCCGGTTTCATGAATGATAATGATTAAGAAGGTTAAAATTACTCTTTTAAAATCGCCAGTAAGACACATTAGGAAGTATAAAAGGAAGGTTGAGGCATCAAGATTTATAGGTATCATAGGTTAAATAGTTACCATTACTATCAATGGTTAGATAAAAATAATCATCTTCGGTGGGCGCTAAGATTTTACCTTCGGTTACATAGTCATAAAGATTTAGGGATGAAGTATCAATATGGGAGTACCAGATATCAATGCCATCGACGCCTTGAACGATACAAGTTGGCCCTAGTTGGTCTTTTTCGCCAATGAAGACAATGATACCGCTAGTAATAATGGGTACTGGGTAGTTGGTGGTGGTAGTTAGTTTTACACCATTTAGATAAGGAGTGCCACTATTGTAATCGAAGGAAGTATTGGAGGCAATCTCAGTTGGAACATTGGGAACGGTGTAATCAGGTAGGATGTTTCCGAAGTATTTGGTATAAAGTTTATTAAATTTCGTAAAGTTAATTTGTTTAGTTAAGATGTCTTCTTGATAAAACTTTCTTATATTATTATTACTTTTTATTAAGATAACACTTAACATTAAGAAAATGATACTAAGAAGAAATTTACTTAAAAGGTTGGATAAATATGACTGTAATTTAATATTATTTTTCTTAGTCTTTTTATTATTTAAGTAATTTTCTATATCTGTATTCATGGGAATCACCAGTTAATTATATGATGGTGGTTGGTTTTTAGAATAGTTAGAGGCCTAGTTGGTATGGGGTGTTGGAAGAGCCGTCGCCGGAAGTGATTAGGATGTTGGATTTAAGGAATAAAGCTGGTCTAATTCCATAACTCCACGCGGTCCAATTATATCTAATATATCCCGCAGAATCGATATTTAATGAACTATTATTATTTAAATAAGGTGTTAAAGTCCATTGATGATAAGATGACTTATATAAATAATCATTTAAACAATCGCTGTTTTCATCTGACGAATATTGAAATATAGGTTTATTAATACATTCTGCTCGTGACACTGATACGCCACCACTTGTTGCATAGCCATAGTCGCTTGGATACATTAAACCAATCTTTCCATTCCAAGTAACTGGACGACTCTCATATACATTATTTCCTCTTTCTAAATCGTAAAATTTTTTTGAATTAACATCTTCATAACTATCAGTTGCTCCTAAATTCCATAAGACATCTTGTATACTATTTCTCGTTTTATCATTTTTTAAACCATTTTTTTTGAAATCAACATTTGAGGCTATTGCATTGTTATTATAATAAATTCCTTCAGTTCCATTATAGTAAGCACCTGTATTTAATAATTTTTGCAAGGCTGATGTGCTCCAATCATTTAAGTATGTTTTATCAGATTTGTAATCCCAAGAAAATTCACCTATATTATCATCGCGTATTATTTTAATAAGACTTTCTTTAGTTCTATCTTCTTTTTCGATATTATTAAATACTCCTATAATACGCCATTTCTCACAAGTATCCCTAGTTTGATTATCATAATCACTACAATTAAAATAAACATAATTATTAGGATTGGCCCCTATATATCTGATATTGTTATCTGGATCATCACTAGCCATATTAACTGTGTCGGTACTGGCTAAATTGGTAATCTTAGTTACTGCATTTTCTAAAGTTTTAAAATATAAATTACATTTAGTCTTTCCATTTAAATTTGTTACATATAACCCCCAAGTATCATTATCCCAATAAATATTAGTATTATTATCACAGTCAGCCTTAGAAAAGGCTACTGTACCTTTAGTCGGAAAACTATCAGTTTCTTCTCCATCTATATAAGTAGCAAGAGATTCTTCTTTAACTAAATATTTATTATTACTATTTACTGACAATATAATAATACTTATAAAGAATATAATAACTAATAATATACTTCTCTTTTTCATATTAATTATTCTCTCTTTCTGCTTGCCATTTTAATATAGGATAACCATTATTTATATTATTAGTATCTTCGACAAAAGCATTATCACCATTTATTACTGATATTACACTTGGCATTTCATCTTGAGGTAATGGTTCAGCGCCTTGATTACTTCTATAAGTTCCTAAACCGTATTTTGCAGTATCAGTCAAAAAGTAATTGCCATTTAATAATAATTTAAAATTTTGATAATCAGATACCGCATATTGTTTTCCAATAATACCACCGCCATTCGTGGTACCAGCATTGAAATTGTTTATTAGAATACTATATTTTGAACCATCATCAACAGTACCTTGCCCCATAATTCCACCAGATTTATCAGTTCTATTAGAGTCAACGATAACTTTACCTAAATTATAGGAATTATAAACTTTGGATGACCATCCTACTATTCCACCAACAGAATCACCGTTTGATGTAATATCACCAACATTATAGCAATTTTTAATTATTCCCCATCCTCCAGAAATACCACCAGCTAAAGCATCAAAACCATTCGTAACATTGCCTAAATTATAACTATTTTTTACAAGGCACGCAGTACCACACACGCCAGCAGTTCTTGCATTGCCTTTTATGGTAACTTTACTAAAGCAATTTAATATTGTTCCGGAAATACCCACTATTCCTCCCTGATTATAACTACCAGTTACATAAGATGAAACAACACCTAAGTTTTTAACCAACCCGTTTTCAGCCCAGCCAAACAATCCACTATTGTCAGCATTCGGTCTATTAACATACATATTACTTATAATGTGTCCATTACCATCAAATGTACCAGAAAAAGGTTTACTTATACCTATTGGTGTCCAACTAATATTACCATCTAAGGCATTACCATCACTATCAAACTTACCACCTAAATCTAAATCACTGGTTAAATAGATTATTTTACCAGATTTATTATCCCCGTTATTGACTTCATTTGCTAAAGTAGCAAGACCTTCTCGAGAATTAATACAACTTACATTATCATTAATGCCACAACTAGCGGGTGTTACAAAATAAACACTACATTTAGTTCTTTTACTTAAATTTGTTGCATATAATCCCAATTTATCCTCATCCCATGAGGCTGTAACGCCATTATCACACACTACCTTTTCTACATTAATACTCGTTTTCTTCTCTGAAAATGTACTAGAATACTGTCCATCTACATAGGGAGTCACAATAATATCGCCATAGATAAACTCCCCAACAGTTGTTCTTACTACATCTTCTTCACTAGATACAAAAAATTTAGAATAAGCAAAATAAATACCTAAGACTAAACATAATAAACAAGGTATACCTATATAAAAATATCTTGAGTTATTTTGCCAATATCTTTTTAACTTTAATTTTCTTAAATACTTATCCTTATTAAATTTTTTCATAAATCATTGTCCTTACTACTATCATACTTTTAAGAACAAGAATATTTTGTCGAAATTTGTAATTACATCCCATTTACATTTTCATAGAGGTTAAAACTCTATGAAAACGCCCGGTGAACACTGGCCTCAAAGGTCATTTGACCAGAAATTTGACTACAATAGAATTTCATTTGTTTGACCACAAAAAGCCTTACAAAGCCAGTATTCACCTAGGTTTAACAAGGAGTTTTTTGACCATAATTTTGACTACAATCATGATTTTTAACTGACAATTTTTTATGGAAATTAGTGTGTTTATGTGGTATATTTATACTATAAATTAAGAATAAGGTACGTATTTTGGCTTTCATAGAGTTTTAACTTCTATGAATTTTTTTGATAATTAATTAGTACGTCCTAGAATGACCGGTTATATACATTTTAAATTTAAAAAAGCAACTTATAGCACCAGTTAAGCACCATAAATTACTTTTAATTATTCTCTCTTTCTGCTTGCCATTTTAATATTGGATAACCATTATTTATATTGTTAGTATCTTCTACAAAAGCATTATCACCATTTATAACAGATATTACACTAGGCATCTCTTGTTGAGATAAAGGTTCCGCGCCTTGAGGACTTTTTAAAGAATATAATCCATAATCTGCCATATCTTTCAAATAATAATTTTCTGATAATTTAAAACGATTTTGATTCTGATACACAATGCCAACTATTCCGCCAGAAGCCTTACTAATATTATACGAATTATAAACAGCAGCACCAGATGGATCATAAAGCTGTCCGATAATACCACCAGTATTCCTACCAGATATATTACCTAAATTATATGTGTTTCTAACAACATCTTGTGATCCCCCTACTATACCTCCAGCCTCAGAACCGCCAATAATGCTTCCAATATTATAACAATTAATTAAAATATTTCCCATATGATAGCCAACTATTCCAGCAGCAAATTGCTCGTCATCAGAATTAATATTTCCTTTATTATAACAATTTTTAATTTCAGATTCAGAAATATCAGATGATATCCCAGCACTTGATTTTTTACCATTAATAGTTGCCGCATTATAACAATTTATAATTTTACTAGACCAAAGTTGACTGACAATACCGCTTGCATGACCAGATAGACTTTTTACATAAGAATTTTCTATGCCTAAATTTAACAATTTACCGTTATATAAATAATTAAATAAACCCGATTTTTCACTATCATCAATATACATATTACTAATGATATGACCATTACCATCAAATGTACCCGAAAAAGGATTATTTTCTGTACCTATTGGTGTCCAAGAAATATTGCCATCTAAGGCATTACCATCACTATCAAACTTACCCCCTAAATCTAAATCACTTGTTAAATAAATTATTTTACCTGATTTATTATCACCATTATTAACTTCATTTGCCAAAGCAGCAAGACCTTCTCGAGAATTAATACAACTGACATTATCATTAATACCACAACTAGCAGGTGTTACAAAATAAACACTACATTTAATTCTTTTACTTAGGTTAGTAACATATAAACCCCATTTATCCTCATCCCATGAGGCACTAACATCGCCATCACAGATTACCTTTTCGACATTAATACCTGTTTTCTTCTCTGGAAAGGTACTAGAATACTGTCCATCTACATAGGGAGTCATAATAATATCGCCATAGATAAACTCACCAACAGTTGTTCTTACTACCTCTTCTTCACTTGATACAAAAAACTTGGAGTATGTAAAATAAACGCCTAATACTAAACATAGTATACAAGATATACCTATATAAAAACATCTTAAATTATTTTGCCAAAATCGTTTTAATTTTATCTTTTTTAAATACTTATCCTTATTAAATTTCTTCATAAATCAATATCCTTACTATTAATATAATTTTAAGAATAATAATATTTAACAAACTATATATTTACATAAAGTTTACATATTTCATAGAGTAAGAAACTCTATGAAAATACTAGGTGAAATCTGGGTTAAACTGGCGTTTGACTAGAAATTTGACCACAATAGAATTTATAATTAATGACTATTAAAATTCTAACAAAGCCTGTATTCATATAGGTTTGCAGCAAATTAAATTGACCATAATTTTGACTACAATCGTTATTTTTTACTGATAAATTTCTATAGAAATCGGCTTATTTATGTGGTATATTTATTGTATAAGTTAAGAATAAGATACGTATTTACGCTTTCATAGAGTTTCTTACTCTATGAACAAAGTGGTCAAAATAGTACAGTCTATAATAACCAATTTTATATAGTCAAAAACAGCTTGATACTCAAAAAAGTATTTAAGCTGTTATTTTTTATTTAATAATTTTTCTAATTTTAATTCTTGTATTTTTTCTAATCTTTCTTCATTACCATTTGTCCATAATAAGTCAAAAGTTGCTAATAATTCATTATCTAATTTAGATATAAAAGTTCTTATTGTCTCAATATTTTCTTCATCTACTAAGGATAAATTAACGATAGTAGCATATTTTTTAGAAGGACTCATTTGTAAATCGTCTTCTGTATAGTTTCCGGTTAAAACGTCTTCAATACTTATTACTTTTTGTGTACAGAAATCAATAAAATCTCTAGTTAAATACTCGCCAATTAAAGACCTTAACATTTCTGGTTTTCTGGTTGCATATAAAACTTTTGAAGCCATTTCCCATTTTCTTGGGTCGGCATTAGGACTTTTACCATCATAATGAGTTCTTAAAACATTCATGCCAACCGCATTCTTATAAGCAATATATGCATAAATGGTAGGATGAATTTTGGAAGATGTTTCTCTTTTTTGATAATGTAACTGTTCATAATTTTTAGCTGGTGTTATTGCCCATTTTAACCAATCATCAGTGGTTGTATTAATATAAACGTGTGCAAAACGATTAAATAAAGGTTCAGCCATTGCATTGGCAGCTAAAGAATCATCTAAGTCATTGCCAGCCGCAACTATTCTAGCATTTTCCGGAAGTTTCCAGATGCCATTTACTTCTCCATCTAAAATGATATTAAAAGCCATGCCTTGAATACTAGGTAAAGCATTTGTTAATTCATCAAAGAAAACAATATGAAGTTTATCTGGTTCAGCTTCACATTTTGCAACAATTTTTTTATACCAAGTTGGCGGTACATCAATCATCGCTCCAGTGCCGGAATTATAAACACTCTTACCGTTTAAACTATCGGGAGTTGCATTTCTTAAGTAAAGAATTACGCAATCTGGGTCTAGTTGTTTTACTCTACTTGATTTGCCATCACTACTTCTGCCATGTAAAAATACTGATATATTACTTAGTAAAGCACCTTTAATAATATCTTCCTCACTTACTTTAGAAAAATCTAAATTATATAATTGATAATCTTTAATGGCTTTATCATTTATTAGAAGTAATTCATCATTCAAACCTTGAGTTAACTCGTTAGCAAAGCAAATGTTCAAATACATATAAAGCCTTGTCTCTTCAAAGGCATCAAAATTAGGATTATCAGCAAATTGAATACCAGAGAATAATAATTTTTCACTTAACATTATATGTTTTTCTGTATCTAAAAACCAAATTACTGGTTCAACACATACCCAAACATATTCTCCAGTTTCACACTTTTGACCACTAGCCAATCTACAATTAGCATTAACATGTTTTCTTACGTATCTTTCTCCAGTTTGAAAAATATATTCTTCATTAGTTCCTCGTAAAAAGACATTTTCACCGTCATCAGGTTTTCTGGAATCAAAAGTGTAATAATTACCGGTTCTTTTCATTTTTCCAATATCGTAAGCTTTATCTAATATCCTTCCAAAATTTAGAGAAACTGCAGTCTGAGGATAAAAACCATATTGTACTTTAAATATGGTTTTAGAACCAGTTTTAAATTTCCGCTTTAATTCTTTTTCAATGCTTGTTGGGACATTATAAACCACTCTGGTACCATTTATTCGTTGACAACCTAATTCAATATTGACTCTGCCGTTAGTATCAGCCACACAAGCAAGATGTTTGTCAGTGCATAGTGTTTTAGTCCAGTAGTAGCCGTAATGGTCTTTATCGCTATCTAAATATCCTCCTAAAATAATGGAATAATCAGTTAACTCAGATTTTGCTTGAGCAACATCAATAATATCTAGATGATTTTTTCCATCTATTTCTTCTGCTGTGGGAATTGTAAAATCATTCATCTGTATTTATCCTTTCTAAGCTATTTTTTTAAACACAATTAAATAATCCTAGTTAAGCGTTATATTTAATTTCTTATTTTGACCTTTTAATTTTAATTCAGCTATTTTCTCTAATCTTGCCTCATCACCATGAGTCCATAATAAATCAAAGGTTGCTAACAGTTCTTTGCCTAGTTTTGATACAAAATCTCTTATTACTTCGATATTTTCTTCGTCTACTAAAGATAAATTAACGATAGTAATATATTTTTTAGAGGTGTCCATTTGTAAGTCTTCTTCAGTGTAGTTTTCTTTTAAAACGTCTTCAATACTTATCACTCTTTGCGTACAAAAAGCAATAAAATCCCGAGTTAAATCTTCGCCAATTAAAGCTCGTAACATTTCTGGTTTACCAGTTTTATATAACACTTTAGAAGCCATCTCCCATTTTCTGGGATCAGCATTAGGCTTTTTACCATCATAACGAGTTCTTAAAACGTATTTACTAATCGCATCATTATAAGCAATATAAGCATAGATAGCCGGGTGGATTCTAAAATAATTTTCTTGTTTTTGATAATCTAGTGCTTCATAATTTTTATCCGGAGTCATTGCCCAATCTAACCAATCATCAACGGTTGTATCAATATATACATGAGCAAAGCGATTGAATAAAGGTTCAGCCATTTCGTTAGCAGCCAAGGAATCATCTAAATCATTGCCGGCCGCAACAATTCTTGCATTTTCCGGAAGTTTCCAGATACCATTTACTTCGCCATCCAAAATGATATTAAAAGCCATGCCTTGAATACTAGGTAGAGCATTAGTTAATTCATCAAAGAAAACAATGTGAAGTTTATTAGGTTCTTTTTCACACTTTTCTTGTAATTTTTTATACCAAGTTGGGGGAACATCAAGCATTTCACCAGTACTGGCATTATAGACACTTTTGCCATTTAGACTGTCTGGAGTAGCATTTCTTAAATATAGAATTACACAATCCGGATCTAGTTGCTTTACTCTACTTGATTTGCCATCACTACTCCTGCCATGTAAGAAGACAGAAACATTACTTTGGATAGCCCCTTTAATAATATTTTCTTCACTTACTTTAGAAAAATCAAAATTATATAAGCCTGAAAATTTAGTATCTTTAATAGAATCTTTTATTGGAAGTAATTCTTCACTTAAACCTTGGGTTAATTCTCTAGCAAAACAAGTATTTAAAAATCGATAAATTCTAGTTTCTTCAAACTTAGTAAAATTAGAATTATCAGCAAATTGAACACCAGCAAACAACAGTTTTTCACTTATCATTTGATGCCTTTTAGTATCTAGTAACCAATAAACTGGTTCTACATTAACCCAAATACTATCGCCATTTTTATACTTGGACTTAAACCCATTATACAAGCCTGTATTGGCAACGGCTTTTATTAATCTTTTATCTTCTAATTTATATTCTTTAAAAGTAATAGGAGCAAAAATTTCATCATATTCGAATTCTTTTCTAGAATCTGCAGTGTAATAATTATTGGTTAATTGCAATTTACCCTGCTTTAGCATATTATCTAATTTCTCTTGTTCTAGCCCATTTAAGGCCGATTGGGGATAATAACCGTATTTTACTTGAAAAATATGTTCCGTGGTTGTATCCAGATTTTTAGTTAATTCTTTTTCAATATTTTCAGGCAAATTATAAACAACTCTAGCCCCAATATCCCGCAAGCTAATACTATAAGTTGCCGAATAACCTTCTTCATCAACAATAATAACATTTTTATCACTACTAACTGTTGATTTAGTCCAATAAGAGCCGTAATTTAATTTAGATTCAGGATCATAATAAGCCCCTAAAATAATAGAATAATCAGTTAATGGTGATTTAGTACCCGCTACTTTAAAGATTTCCAATGCTTGTTCATCATCGCCAAAAACATCTTCGCCAGTTATAAAAGTAAAATCATTCATTTTTTTCAACTCTTTTCTTTTTAAAATTTTCTTCTAAGCCCATAACCAGAAGAAAAGCCAGATAGTCGTTCTAAGGCCTCACTATCTATATAAATAACTTTGCCTCCAGGAGGATTAATTTTAGCATTACCAAACACAACCCAGATAGCATTAACTCTCTTACTTGGCATATCGGCGTAACCATCAGTAAATATAATTTTATTTTCTACTCTTTTGGAAAAAGCATTAACAGCAACATCAAAATCAGTACCCCCAAAGCCCACTAGAGGAAAAGCATCGATATCATTAATATTTCTTATTTCTTGAAAGCCATAAAATTTAGTATCAAAACATCCTACTTTAACTTTTGAGGTTTGAAAAATATTTTTACACTCTCTTAAAAAATTACGTAATAAAGTCTCATCAATAGAACCACTAGTATCTAATAGTATTTCGGTAACTGGTTTTGGTATGTCTTCTAAATGCGGAACAACACAGCCATCTTCGATAGTAGCATTTTGATAAGACCAATCAGTATCATAAGTAATTGTCTCTCTTAAAAGACGACGCCAATCAATTAATGGTTTAGAACTACCAATATTATCTACATCTCTTTTTTCCATATTAGTTGTATTACCATGATTACTTGCTTCTTGGGCTAATGACTTTTTTAATTCTTCTAGTACTTTAGCTCTTTCAATTTTATTTTGAGCAAATGCCTTCTTTTCACCAATATTAGCAAATTTTTTTGTTAATTCTTTTACTTTCTTTTCTTTATCGCTTTTGTTATCTGATTCTCCATTGCTGTCTTTATTTTTAGAATCGGTATTTTGTTTATTTGGATTAGATTCTTCTTTTTTACCACCCTCATAAGTATCGTTAGTCTTATTATTAGCTTTTTCTAAAGCTTTTTTCCATAATTCGTGGTTAGTTGGTGGGGTGATACTATTAATATCAAAGTCGTCGCTTTCAATATTATTGCTAGAACTACTTTGAACACTTTGATTTCCTGAACCGTTAGATTTTTCTTGATTCTCATTTTCTTGTTGACTGTTAGAGTCGCCGTTAGCGCTCTTAGACTTTTCATTTTCTTGTTTAATTTGCATTAATTTTTCATATAATTCTTCGGCATTATAATTAATGGCACCTTCTATTTCAACGGAACCTTTTAGTACTGGTAGTTTATCAATTTTTAAAAAAGCATTGACAACGGCATCGCAGGCGATATTCCATATTGATGGGTCTTTTCCTATACTTCTATCAACATGCAGGAAAATGATATGACAAGTTTCATGAGCTAATATAAATACTTGTTCATCCAGTTTTAATTGGGAAAGAAAGGCCTCATTATAATAAATATTATCACCATCAGTAGCGGCTGTTTTAGTACCCTCATCTTTTATATATTTTAAGTTAGCAATGACACTACCAAAGAAAGGATATTTTATTAACATTTTTCTTTTTATTTTATCAATATCAATATTCATAACTACTCCTATATCATTGCTACTAAAGAGGCTACTTCTTTATTTAATTTATTACTATTTAAATCAGTTACAGTTAAGATAATCAAAGTGTTTTTTGGTAAATCAAAGGTTGCGATTTGCTTATATTTTAATATTTCAATAAATTTGGCTTGATCATTAATATCTATTTTATTAATGTTTCTAATCATAAGAACTGGTCTAGTTTTTTTAGACTGGTTTAAAAGTTTGGTATACCAATCTGGTGGGCAGAAGTCTATTCCTTCATAATGACCATTTAAGTCTTCTATTTGACAATCATTAGCAAGAAAGATACTATCTTTAAAAATACTCTGGTAGGTATCTTCTATTAATATTGGAATTTGTCCTAATTGTAAATAATCTTTTAACAACATTAACTTTTCTTGTTTCATAAATTTATTTTCCTTTTTTATAGCGTTAATTATTCCTAAATATTTATCATCACAAGCCAAAAAATTTAAGAGCACTACGAATTTCTTCGTTCTTTTTGGCTTTTATTAATTTTAGATTATTAAGTGTTTCTAATCTTTCTTTATTGTTGTAACTCCATATGGCATCAAACATTGATAAGAATTTTTGCCCAAACCACCCAATAAAGTTTCTAACGACTTCTAAATCTTCTTCTTTGGTTTGTAGAGCCAAACTTACGGTAGTGGCGTATCTTTCGGTAGTATTTAGTTTAGCATCAGAAACGGTCTCAATATTCCAAGTCTTAGTTATAATATCATGATAACATACGGCCTTTGCTTTGCAGAATCCAATAAATTTTTTAGTTAAATTATCTCCAATCAAGGCTCTTAACATTTCAGGCTTACCAGTTTGATATAAAACTTTAGAAGCCATCTCCCATTTTCTAGGGTCAGCATTTGGCTTTTTACCATCAAAAGGTGTTCTTAAAACATTATGTCCCTGGAAACGTTCATAAGAAATAAAGGCATAAATGGCCGGATGAATTTTCATAGGATTTTCTTTGAAGCTATAAGATAGAGTTTGATAATCTTTGCTTTCCATTGCGGCCCACTTTAACCAATCATTAGTAGTTGTATTAATATAAACATGAGCAAAGCGGTTAAATAATGGTTCGGCCATTTCGTTCGCAGCCAAAGAGTCATCCAAATCATTGCCGGCCGCTACTATCCGGCAGTTTTTAGGTAGTTTCCAGATACCATTTACTTCACCATCTAAAATAATATTGAATGCCATACCTTGAATACTAGGTAGAGCGTTAGTTAATTCATCAAAGAAAACAATGTGAATCTTATCCGGGTCTTTTTCACATTTTTCTACAATTTTTTTATACCAAGTTGGCGGCACATCAAGCATTTTGCCTGTACTGGCATTGTAGACACTTTTGCCATTTAGACTATCAGGAGTAGCATTTCTTAAGTAAAGAATTATGCAATCAGGGTCTAACTGTTTTACTCTACTTGATTTACCATCACTACTTCTGCCATGTAAGAAGACTGCAACATTACTTTGGATAGCCCCTTTAATAATATCTTCTTCACTTACTTTAGAAAAATCAAAATTATAAGGGTTAGGTTTCTTTTGTAACTTTTTAAACTCTTTATCTATAATCGGTTTAACATGATTAATTTGAAATATTTGCGTTAGTTCTTTAGACCAAATATTATCTAAATACCATTTAATGCCAGTTTTTTCAAAATTATCTTTGTCGTTTTTAGCATATGAGTAGCTGATATTAGAAAACAATAAATATTCACTTATTAAAAGATTAGACCCTTTATCAACTAACCACTTAACTGGACTTACTTCCAGCCAAACAAAATCACCATTTTTTACTTTTCTACCATCATTTAAGGTAGCAAAATCACAATGAGAACGATTTATAACTCTCACACAATATTTGTTTTCATATATATATTCAGGAATTGCTAAAGGCGAAAAGGCCTTGTCTTTAGTTAACCAGTCATTTTTGTCTACTGTATAACTGTTGTGACTAACCTCTAAATTAGAGGCCTTATATTTCTCTTCCAATTTTTCTTGTAGTTCTTCTGATACGGCCATCTGAGGATAAAAACCATATTCTACTTCTTCTACAATCAAGGGATAAACCAGGGGCCCATTAGAAGGATCGCTATGCCCGCAAAATAATAGTTTTCCTTTTCCTTTTTCTTTAATATAATTTTCTATATCGTCGTTTATTGGTAATACTATTCGGGCAGCGATATTTTTTGTATTATCAACATCATGTCTTAATGAACCACTATAGTTAACTACTGCTACCTCATCATCGGTTAAATCTTTTAACCAGTAAAAACCATAATGTTTATTAGTATCAGCATTATAACCACCAAGAAGAATAGAAAAATCCGTTTGAATTGCTTTTACTCCATACTTTTCTAGAACGGATAATTGATGTTTTCCAAATACTTGTTCTTTATTTAAAAATGTAAAATTCGACATTTAAATCACCTTGGGACATATAATAACATATTTTTTTTAAAATGTGAAAAAAAGATATAATCTTATGGGATAAAAACTATATCTTAACTATCATTTATTAATTATTTTCTAATTCTAATTTTGATTTTAAAGCATTAGTTAGAAAAATCAATCTATTATTATCACTTGTTTCAACCATTTTAGTAATAAATTGGTATTTCCATTGAACCTTTTTGCTATTTTGGGCACTTTTGTTCAATGAAACAAATAATTTTATATTTTAAATACCCTATTGATATGGGTGATTTAATGAATTTTTTCTGGTAGCAATTAATATATTCGATTTTAAATATAGCACTGGATAAACTCTGAAATCTTGCCAATAACTATACGCATCGCAAACATGTCCATTATCATCAATTCTAAACACTTTGTCTGTTGTATTTGTTATTAAAGTCATAGTACAATAATAGTGTCCTTCTTTAAAAAGATAATCATTATTTCGACATTCTTCATAATCAGTAGTATGCCAAGTACTCGCGTTAGATTTAAGACAGTCATTTCTCGACTTTACAGCTCCACCAGAAGTGGCATAGCCATAATCACTAGGATATATTAACCCAACTTTTCCTAACCAGGTGGTTTTATATCCATCATTTATTTCTGTTCCTCTTTCTAAGTCGTAAAAATCTTTATAGGTTATTTCATTTGTACTGCTACCACCAATATGCCATACAATATTTTCTATTGCACTATGTGTTCGGTTACTTTTCAAACCAGATTTGCTGTAATCAACACTTTTAGGTTCAGAAGTAGTTGTACCAAAATAATATGTTCCTGACATTGCATAATAATAAGCACTATCATTTAGTAACTTTTTTAATGTTGAATTAGGCCAGTAGTTTGATGATGATTGATCTTTAGTATAATCAAAAGCTAAATTATCTATACTATCATTTCTAATTATTTTAATTAGATTCTCTTTAGTTCCATCCTCTTTTTCGATATTATTAAATACACCTATAATACGCCATTTTTCGCAAGCATCACTTGTCTGATTAGCATAATCACTACAATTAAAATAGACATAATTATCTGGATTTGCTCCTATATATCTTATATTATTATCAGCATCATCACTTACCATATTGATAGAATCTGTACTGGCTAAATTAGTTATCTTTGTTACAGCATTTTCACCACTTTTAAAATATAGATTACATTTAACTTTGGTAGTAAAATTAGTAACATATAATCCCCATGAATCATTATCCCACTCGATATTAACATTGTTATCACAGTCAGCACTCGAAAAGACAACTGTTCCTTTTTCAGGAAAAGTATCTATTCTAGATTCATCTATAAAAATTGCCATTTGCTCTTTATCTACTAGATATTTATTATTTTGTTTTATTGATAATATTAAAAAAGTAATCACTAAAATACAAGATAATCCTATATAAAAGTATTCTTTTAATAATAATCTATTTAAATTAGCCTTCTTCATAATTCTTTATCCTTACTAATGTTAAGAATAAAATATTTAAGTAATCATTATTTACAAATGATTTACACTTTTCATAGAGCTTAAAACTCTATGAAAATTATAGGTGAAATCTGGGCTTAAATGACATTTGACTAGAATTTTGACCACAATAGTTTCTTTAATTAATGACTACAAAATACGTTTTAAAGTAAGGATTCACCTATGTTTGTAGTAAATTTATCTGACCACAATTTTGACCATAATTAAGATTTTTTTCTAATAAATTTTTATAGAATTTAGCTAACTTTTATGGTATATTTATAATATAAGTTAAGATTAATGTGCGTTTTTTTGTTTTCATAGAGTTTTAAGTTCTATGAATTTTTCTTACTTTAAGTAATATACACTATAACGACAAAACAGCTTATCTACTATATAAAATACTGTAGGTAGGCTGTTTTTAATTAATAAAATTAAAAAGAAACCTTAGAGATAGTTCCTTTTACATTAATGCTATTTTTCTAATATTTCACTATGACTGCCAGTAGTTACTAATAATAATACCAAATTATCATTGATATATTTGTAAACTAACAACCAGTCAGGTTTTAAATGACATTCCATACAATCTCTATAAGTTTTATCATTTATTAGGCTATGATTTCTATATTTTTCATCTAATTCTTCGCAATTTGCTAATCGTGTTATTACTTCAATTAAGATATTAATGTCTTTACCTTGCTTAACTATTTTTTTAAAATGTTTCTTAAATTCACTAGTATAATCTATTTTACATTTAGTATTTAAATCTAAGTTAATCATTTAGTATAGACCTTACCATTTCTTTGGCATTATTGTAACCTTTTCTTTTTCCTTCTTTATATTCCTGCTCAATTATTTGACCTTCCTTCAAGGCAGTTTCTAATTCATCATTATATATTGGATTGGCTATTTCAAATGGCACTGCCTTTCTTTTTATAACCTGTTTTAAAGTCATATTAATTAAAGTAGTCATATTCAATCCCAAATCTTTTAATATGATAGTAGCCTCTTCTTTGTCTTTTGGATCAACGTGGACGTTTATAACTCCATTAGTTAGTGTTTGCATATGTTTACCTCTTTTCTTTGATATTAATATATTATCATATATTGTATTTTATGTCAATTCATTATATATACAGTATCTACATATTATCAATATGCGTTGCTACCTGTAATACTAAAATTATTTAAATAAATATAAATAATACACATTCCTAAAAAATTATTAATATTAATATGTATATTATAAAATATTAAATAAGTTATCATAATTTGTAAGAATTTATTACATATATTAAAATAATGGTATTTCCTAAATAAATAGATAATAATAAAAATAGGTATATATAATAAATTATGAGTTAAATAAATAATTATAATAAGACTTAATATATTTAAATAATCTTTATGATAAGTTAAATAGAATAAATAAAGGCTAGTATTAAAAGGGGTTAATGAATAAAATAAGATATCTAGTATTAAGTAAATCATATAGTATACTCCGTAAGGATTAAACAATAATTAGTATCTATAGGATTTAGGATTATATTACAGATAGTATTATTATCTTTAATACTGCAGGTATCTATAGTACCTATTAATAAATTACTAGGTAAATTAGTTAAACCACTAGTATAAATATTAGTATTTTTATCAATATTTACTTCTTTATTTATAATTACTTTATTATCTTTATATAGTCCTAAAGTATTTCCTACTTTTATCGAGATGGTAAGATTTGAAATAGGCACTAAAGTATTATTGGTATTAGTTATTCCTATTAATCCTTTATCGTTTATAACCGGATGTTTGGGTTCTATTAAGGAGTTACTTTTTAAATAGTAAATATTACTATTATAAAGGTTTTTAATTAAGATTTTACTTATTATATAGTCATAATTATTATATTTAATATTACTTAAAGTTTCTATTTCTTCTTTTAAAGAATAGTTTTCTAATTCTAATAAGTTATATTTTACTTTATCTATATCATTACTTTTTATTAAATCTAAAAAAGGATTAATTAGTAAAATAAGTAATATTGGGATATATTTTAAATATTTTTTCATAATAATCACATTTATAGTATGAAAAAAATCGTATGGTTTTATACGATTATTTGTTATTGGTTATTTTAAAGGGAATACTATTTTTTATAATAAGTTGTTTTATGGTCATATTTATATAAGTATTTAAATCTAGTCCTAACTTTTCTAATATTTCTTGGGCTAGTTTTAGGTCTTTATTATCTATTTCTATTGTTATATTTTCCATGGGTTATCCTTCTTTCTTAATTTATACATTATTATATTATCTTAATCTATACTTATCAAGGTAATTCTAGCATAACCATTACCAGAGTTACCCATAATTATAGAATTATCCGAATGGGATGGCATACCTATTTGTTCTTCTTTTTTAGTAGTCCATCTATAGCCATCACCATCTATCATTAAATTATTTGTAAAATATAATCCAGAGTAATGAATACTTTGTCCAGTATGAATTATATTGTTTTCGGTGCTTTCTTCTTTTATAGCATCGCAACCATTATGTCCAGAAATGAAGAAAGAACCTCCACCAGCAGAAGCAATATGACCAGATGATGAACCATAATAATAGCCGCCACCGGAACCTCCACTAGATTCACCATCTTGACTTCTATAATCACTACCCCTGCCATCAGAAAATCTTCCACCACCTGTACCAAATACACTATCGCAACAATCTTGACCCTTTGGCAAGCCACCGCCATTATAACCATCTTGAATGTTCTGAGCAACTCCAGCCAAATTCTCAGAGCCATTACCTCCAACAAAAGTATAAACATTCAACCCTCTTGATAATTTTATTGTACCTGAAGTGTATGCCCCATTACCACCATTATTGCCACTTTGGGCTTCCCAAAGTTCCACTTTATAAGTGCCAGAAACTGGGGCAGCAAAAGTCTGTTCTCCTCCTGTATAATCAAAATTAAATACAATATCCCCAGTATAATTTATTGGTTTACCCACTACAACTATTTTAGATTTAAAAGATTTAATCTCATTATTTAAATCTTCTAAAGTGGTAGTATAATCTATCCATAATCTCAAAGAATAATCTTTACTTTCTTTGGATTTCAAGATACCTGTGGTAAGTTTTCTGCTTTCTATACTACTAGTATTTACTTTATCAGTAGAATCATAACTACTAAGTAAATTTATATTACCTTCAAACATTACATCTATAAATTTACTAGATAAGGTACTGTTATTTAATACTTCTAAATTAATATTATACTGAACGGTTATATCACAAGTATTAGTAATGGTAAAAGTATAAGGAGTTAAACTTTTACCTTTGTCATTACTTATCGGATAAGCATTATCTAAAGATATATTATTTTCTTTATTAGTTATAGATAAATCAAAACACTCCGTATAAGCTGTATTATTAGTATCTTGTGATACACTAGCATTCCAAATCGAATAAGATACTCCTATTCCTAGTAATATTATTAATACTAAAGATATACTTAAAAATATTATATTTTTCTTTGTCATTTGTATTTACCGCACTTATAACCGGACAGTTTTTTAAACCTTTAAAAAATAGATAAAGTCTCTTAACATCTTTTTTGCGTCTTAAAATTGATTATATAACCACTTTTTGACATCATTAAATTGAAACTAGAAATGATTTGTGGTTTTATGAACAAAGTATGTAATACGCAAAAAGATATAGCAAAAGGTTTTATAGATTTCTTTCAAAAAATTATGCCCAACATGAGGAAAACTCAACTTAAGATTATTTCTTTTATCCTTCATGGCATGATTATTTCTAAAAGCTTTGTTCCCTCAGATATTGCTAAAGCTCTTAAAGATGATTTTTCTCTTGTTCAAATCGAATCTATTATCAAAAGACTTTTTACTAATGAATATTTTAACCCATATGATTTCTATCACGAAATCATAAAGCCTTTGAGTCACTAAGACATGTAAAATTAAGCTTCAAATTTATACTCTATGATATATAACTTTACCAAATTATAACATTTTTTAAACTCCATTATAAGGTGAGGTGCGTTGCTATGTTAAAAACACAGCATTTTTAAGTTTTATTTATAGACAATGTCTGATTTTTAGCAAAATAACTAGCGGCTGGACAAACTTTAAGCAGCTTTTAGCCCAGTATTTATAGGGTCTTGAGAAAAACTGTCAGCTAGTCAGTGAACAATAAAAGGATCAGAACTCGTTCCAATGCCTCCAGATATCAGAGTATCAAATTTCAGATTAATAACTGGGCGGGCACCATAACTGCCGGTAACCCAAGACCAGGGATAAAGATAGCCAGCGCTATACAAAAACCACTCACTAGCACGGCCGTGCGACGCAGTAAAGTAAGAAGGGGACATTGTCCAGTAATGTTGCGTAGAATAAGCCCATGATAATTTATTTATATGCCTTTGATCCATACCAGCAAATACCAATTCATCATATGTAATTAAACCAACCGGATAAGTTAGGACCTTATTTCCAATACTAGAATCTGCAGTTGAATATAAATCTCTAGATGGTTCTGGACAAGTAAATTGAGAGTTATTATTTTCAAATCTTTTGTAAGCTCCAAAATAACTATATTGCGTTGTGCTTACCCCATCACCACTACGCAAAGTTCTATCTCCACAGAAACCAACAGCATTAGATACGAAACTACTATACCCCTTATCAGCTATATTGGTTTTATACCAATTATCAACTGCCGTTTTTATGGTTGAATTATTAGTATTATTATGTACTTCAGCAAACGTTGTACCGTCTTTATCACCGTACATATATCCGACATAAGTTGGATCATTATATAAACTATTAAATTGGTATGTTCTATTATTTATTGATTGTTTTACTCCAGTGGCATTTTTTTCGGCTCCATCATAAATAAGTCTTATAGAACCATCGCCATTTATTCTTACTATTTGCCAGTAGAATCCAGCAAAGGAAACAATATTATTTTTAACATTACCACGATAATAGTAAGTTGTACCATAATCATCTGTAGCTTGATATAATCCTTTATCAGATTTATCGGTTTCCAACTCAGTTTCCGTTAAAGTGATAGCATTTAATTTATAAGTTACACTATCATATGAAACATTATTCCATGTTGTTTTGCCTGTTGTCTTTGTAGCACCAATTACTTGATATATTGTTATATCCCCCCAACCACGACTGACATACAGCTTTTTATTTGATTGATTGTATGCTGTAGACTCTGTTTGAAAATAATATTTGGTATCACCACTAAAATCTATAGTTGTGGGATCAACAAAAACAGGGTTAGATAATGAATACCTGGCAGTTTCACTATTAAACGTTTTGATTGTAAATAAAGCTATTTTAGTATCATCTTCCGTTAAGTCACTAGTTTGATCATCACTTTTAATGGCTGTACTAGCTGGTTTAGTAGAATTTACTGTAGTCGTAGAGCCAGTCTTCTCTACCCATTTTATTACTGGAGCCGTATTGGTTACATCTACGGCTTGCTTAGAAGCTATCTTGGTCTTAGCAATATCAGGCGTGGTTTGATATTCATTAGCAAGTATGGCATCATGTAGGGTATCATATCCAGCATCTTTAGGACTCCAAGTACTAGGTTGAGCCTTTACAACTATTTTAGATTTAAATGTTTTAATTTCATTATCTAAATCTTCTAAAGTAGTATCATAATCTATCCATAATCTTAAAGTATAATCTTCTGAGTCACCACTACCTAAAGAACCTTTAGCCATAATATGACTTTCTATACTCCCTGTATTTACTATATCTGTAGTTTCATAAGAACTTAATAACTTTAATTCTTCATTATTTAACATAACTTTTAGAAAATTACTATTTAATGTAGTTCCTTTTAAACTTTCTAAATTAACGGTATAACTAGCAAAAATATCACAAGTATTAGTTATAGTAAAACTAAATGCCGTTAACTTTTTGCCTTGTTCATCCGTTATTGGGTAGGCATTTTCTAAGGCTATACTATTCTTTTGACTTGTTATAGAAACATCAAAACACTTAGTATAGACCGTATTTGCAGTATCTTGACTAGTAGTTATATTCCACATAGAATAAGATACTCCTATTCCTAACAATACTATTAGTACTAAAGACACACTTAAAAATATTATATTTTTCTTTGTCATTTGTATTTACTCCTTTATATTCATAAAAGCAACTGGGGCCATTTGATAAGAGAATGAATAATCTGGCCCCAGAATTTAATTAATTTTCACCACAAATGGGTCATTATTAGTCCCCATTCCCCCGGATATTTCTACATCAGCTTTCAGATTTATAACGGGGCGGGCACCAACACTGGTGTAGATGCCCCAACCGTTGTAAAGATATCCAACGCTAAACAAACCCCACTCCTTAGCAGCGCCGCTTGCCGCACTAAAGTACGAAGGGGACATTGTCCAGTAATGTTGCGTAGAATAAGCCCAAGATAATTTATTTATATGTCTTTGGTCCATACCAGCAAATACTAATTCATCATAAGTTATTAAACCAACAGGATAAGTTAAGGCTTTATTACCTATACTAGAATCTGATGTTGTATATAAATCTCTAGAAGGTTCTGGACAGGTAAACTGGGCAACATTCTTTACATACCTTCCATAAGTGCCGAAATTTGTATTTTTATCTGTTTGAATTCCATCTCCATCATAAATTGTTCTATCGCCACAGAAACCAACAGCATTAGATACATAACTACTATATCCTTTATCTACAATATTAGTTTTATACCAGTTATCAACTGCGGTTTTTATTGTTGAATTATTAGTATTATTATGTACTTCATCAATTGTTGTCCCATCTTTATCGCCGTACATATATCCGACATAAGTTGGATCATTATATAAACTATTAAATTGATATGTTCGATTATTTATTGATTGTTTTACACCAGTAGCATTTTTTATAGTCCCGTCATAAATAAGTCTTATGGAACCATCACCATTTATTCTTACAATTTGCCAATAAAAACCAGCAAACTGAACAATATTATTTTTTACATTACCACGATAATAATAGGTTGTTCCATAATCATCGGTTCCTTGATATATACCTTTATCCGATTTATCAGTTTCTAATTCGGTTTCGGTCAAAGTTACCATAGTAAGTTTATATGTAACACTATCATAGGAAACTTTATTCCATGTCGTTGTCCCAGTTGTCTTCGTTGCTCCTGTTACTTGATAAACTGTTATATCACCACTATTACTAGAAGTATACAATTTGCCAGTTGTCTGATTGTATGTAATACTTTCTGCTTGAAAATAATACTTTTGATCACCACTAAAATCTAAAGTTGTTGGATCAGTATACACTGGATCTACTAACGAATATCTTGCCGTATCACTATTAAATTTCTTTGTTCTAAATAAACGTAACTTCGTATCATTCATAGTTAAGTTACTGGCTTGCGTAGTCTTATCTCCATTACCTGTATCCTTATTATAAGTATTTATAACTCTTTCTGCTGGCTTAACAACAGATGTTGTAGTTGTATTTCCTGTTTTCTCTATCCACTTAATAACCGGCGTCGTATTAGTAACATCAACCGTTTGCTTAGCAGCAATCTTAGTTTTAGCAATAGCCGGTGTAGTTTGGTATTCATTGGCAAGGATTGCATCACCTAACTTAGTATAACCAGCCGTTACCGGACTATAATTACCGGGTTCAGAAACCACTACTACTTTAGATTTAAAAACCTTATTCATAACATCATCATTAATAGTAGCATCTTCATCCATCCAAAATGATACTGTATAATCTACTTCTTCATCGGCTCCTAAGTAACCTTCGGCAATGGTTCTTGATTCTGTTGAAGCATTAATAGTAGTACTTGCTACTTTATAAGTATCTAAAGTATTAATTGCCTCATTATTAACTCTTACAGCTACAAACCTACTATTTAAAGTTGTACCCTCTAACATTTCCATATTAACGTAGTAATGAGCAAAGATGGTACAAGTATTCTTTAAAGTAAAACTAAATGGTTTTAGTTTTAAACCTTCAGCATCAGTTATAGGAAAAGTACTACCTAAAGTTATTTCATCTTTTTGATTAATCATCTCAATATTAAAACAACCAGATGTTACATTATTACCTTTATCTCCCATTAAAGTTATTTTCCAATAAGCATAAGATAAACCTATACTTGTTAAAACTATAATTAAACTAATAATTAATATAATAATTTTTTTCTTCATAAATGTTTTCCTTACTACTTTATTATTACCAATTTTTTAAAAATAATTACTAAATTAGTGTAACCCACAGTAACCACTAGTCCGCATTTTCGGCTTCATAGAGTATCTAACTCTATGAAAAATCGATTGCAACCCTAGTATTTACCTAAGGTTTAAAAATTATTGACCATAAATTTGACCAGAATAGATTTAGATTCATTTGACTACAAAAGCCTTGGCAAGCCCTTATAAATACAGGAATTGCATAAAAATTTTTTGACCAGAAAATTGACTAAAAAGATGAAAAAAATCCCCTTTTAAATGCCTAAAATATGTGGTATAGTTTATATATAAGTTAAAAATAAGGCCCGAAAATCCGCTTTCATAGAGTTAGATACTCTATGAAAAGTATTGTTTTAAAACCTTATTTTTCCCAATTTTTTTTAATTTATACTTAATTATCGATAATACTTTTATAATTGGTATCACTTATAATAATGTGGTCTAATAAAGGAATATTCATTTTACTAGCTATTTCTTTTATTTCTTGCGTAACTCTTATATCTTCCTTACTAGGATTTAAATTACCAGAAGGATGATTATGGACTAAAATAATAGACGATGCTGATAAAGTAACAGCATATTTAAATACTTCTCTTGGATGAATTAAGCAACCATTTACCGTACCAATAAATAACTCTTTATAAGCAATTAATTTCTTAGAATTATCTAAATAAATACCAATTACTTTTTCTTGTTTAAGACCAATAAACATATATTTAAAATAATCATAAACACTTTTAGAACTTATTAACTTTATCTTCTCTTGATGATAATTTAATACTCTTTTACCTAATTCAATAGAAGCAAGAATACTTAGAGCACTTACTTCTCCTATCCCTTTTATTTTCATTAAATCTTTAATATCAATATTTAAAAAATTATTTAAATCACCTACTCTTTGTAATACTTCAACAGATAAATTTTTAACATTTTTATCTTTAGTACCACATCTAATAATAAGACTTAATAATTCTTCATTACTTAAATTACTTATACCCTTATTTTTAGCCCGATATCGAGGTTTTAATTCTTCTTGCATTTCTTTAATTTTATAATTCATATAATTTCTCTTTTCTATATATATTTGTCCCTCTATATATATTTATTACCGAGTAAGTCCTATTTTCCTTTAAAAATTTATAAGATTTAAAAAAAACTTAGAGTTTTTAACTAAGTTTTGTTTTTATCAGATATCTTTTTTAATTCATCAAGACTTTCTAAATATTGTATTTCAATATTGCTAGGTTTAGATATAATTTTATGTTTATACTTTTCATATTCTTCTTTGGCGTGATTAATTGCAATCAAGTGACTAATTTTTCCATTATCATTTAATATATCTTTTCGATTCATAGTCAAAAAATAATTTAATTCTTCAATCCAATCGTTCATAGTCATCGCTTTTTCTTCTAAAGCCTGTAACTCTGCATAATCTAAATACATAGAAACAATGCGATTTAAGATGTCTAATTCTTTATCCGTTAAATAGTTTTTGGCAATTATTGCATCCTGTATTGTTGGAGTTTCGCCACTAAACTATGTCAAACCCATAAATTCTTTCTCAGAATCGGCTCTTTCATAAATAATTTCAGCCGCAGTATGTCCATGTGCTGCCCAATGCATTTTATTTTGAATTGTCTTAAAAAGCTCTTTAGTGGTTTCTGATTTCGAATCATAGTCAACGCTAGTAGCATATATGTCGAGTATTTTTCGCCAAAAAACTTTTTCACTAGCCCTAATATCTCTAATTCTTGCTAATAATTCGTCAAAATATTTTCCTCCACCGGTTCTTTTTAATAATTCATCATTCATAGTAAAACCTTTAGTTATATATTCTGTTAATTTGTCATTTGCCCATCTTCTAAAGTTAGTTCCAATATTAGAATGTACTCTAAAGCCAACTGCTACAATCATATCAAGATTATAATACTTAATATCATAAGTTTTACCATTTGTAGCAACTGTTCGGAATTTCCGAACAGTTGAATTTTCTTCTAATTCTTTTTCATCTAAAATGTGCTTTATATGTTCAGAAATATTTGATTTGCTAGAATTATAAAGTTTTACTAACTCGGCTTGATTTAGCCAGACTGTGTTATCTTCTAATTTCACCTCTATATTATCTTTTCCATTTACATCTTTATAAATAATTATATTGCCGTATTTTTCCATCTTCAATTCCTTTCTTATATTTAATTATACATAATTATCGCAGTTAAATCAGTATAATTGTCCCTCTATATATATTTATTACCGAGTAAGCCATATTTTCCTTTAAAAATTTATAAGATTTAAAAAAAAACTTAGAATTTTTAACTAAGTTTTATTATTTACTATCTTCAATTAACTTTTTTAACTTATTTATTTGTCTACTAAGTAAAACACACAAATGATTAATTCTAGTATCAGAATATTTAGTTAAATATTGATAATGATGTAATAACTCATCATACCATTCTGGTAAATCTCCAATTAAACTAATATCTATTCTTTTTATATTCTTTACTACTTTTATTATTTCATCAAATGGTTTTACTTCATAGAATAATCGCCCTTCACCAGATATATGTAATTCTAATGAATCATAATATTCAATATTAAGACTCTGACCGTTATCAAATATAGGTGCTACATCCAGCCATTTTAAAGTATTAACATCTCTTATAATGCCAAAATTATTAAGATGTCTATCTTCATTCATGATTAAATAATCTAAAATATACATATTTTCCATTTTAATTCTAGCATCTTTAATACCATTTTTTTCTAAAACACTTATATACTCTTCATAATCTTTAATATTACCATGTCTTTTTTTGCCAGACATTATTTGATTACAAGTAATAAATTGGGTATCTTTAGTAATAAAACAAGGATATTTAGATACTATCATATCTTTATAAGTCGTAAGAGTGTAATTAAACCTAAACGTTTACAAATTTGGCTGGCTAGGACTTCATTAAATGGTTGTAAAGATTCATTTTTATAACCAACTTTTAATAAATATCTAATATTGTTCTCAATAATCCACGCCTTCTTTAGCATCCCATCAGTTATATTATTTGGGGTTTTCAAAGAAGAATTATCATAAATCACACGGCTATTTTTAGATAAGGAAGCATCTAAAAAGGAAGCATAATCAAAATCATTATCAAAGAAATTAACATCGGCATAAGTCAAATTGGTATCTAATGGTTTTAACCAGTATTGGTCGGATAAAGATAAACCAAAAGCTTTATCCAGGAGTTCATAAGGAGCATTAATATTTAGGCGATGCATTAATAAATCTAACTTATCACGCCAAGAAGGTATACCTCTTCCCTTAAACCAACTACTTAAAGAGGCTCTTAAAAAATTAGTATCGTTATCTTTATTCTCATAAATATTTTTTAATATATAAGGAGCATAATCCATATTATAAATTTCTATAATATCGGTAAATCCACTAGTGGCGGTATCAAAATCTGCTTGTAAAACTTTGGTATTCTTATTCATTAAAATGCATTTCGTAAAAATCATCTCCAATTTAAATTAATTGTACTAAATATATTATAAAAAGTCTTAATTTAAAGCAATAATTATTTTATATTTTGTTTAATGGTGGGTGGTGGGAAGTAGCAATAAACTTTATATTGACTAAACTAAAGCAAATAAATTACAATAACTTATGAGGAGTGCAAGATGGAAATAAATGAAGAAATAAATTTAAAAGAACGAAATATCAAATAGTTAAATGAGGAATTGGATAGTCTTTTTACAAAGAGCGCTATTAGAATATTAAAAATTAAGGGATTTACTTTTTCTGTATCGGTAGCTTGCGGGGTTTTACTATTATTTGCAATTAGTGATGTCAAAATTTTTAGCAATGCTTTAATTAATGCGATGTACGCTCTAACAACAATAGGTATTCCCCTACTTGCTTTTGGTAATCCTTTAAAAAATAAGAAGGTATTGGAAGTAAATAAGGCTAAAATTGCGGAAATCGTTGATGTTAAAGAGCCAGAATTAAAAAAAGAAATTGCTTCTTTACAAGAAAGTTTAAATCTTAAGAAAGAAAATGATACTGGAATTACTATGGCTAAAAGTGATAACATCAGTTATAGTAATACTGATACTTTAGAAAATGATATGACAAGTAAAAGTTCAAAGGAAAAAGGTCCTGTATTAAAACTTACTAAGAATCTATATCATACAGATAGTAAAAATTAAAGTTACTATCTTTTTTATTGGCTTTATTTATGCACGCAAAGTTGTTACATTGAAAATTAGCGGTAAAACCGTCAGCGAATTTCAATGACTTTTTATCTTTTTATAAATCACTACTATCTATTTCTTTTAACATACTATCTAATATAAGATTATAATTACTACTATCACAGCTCTTAAGTAAAGATTCATAATTATCAATAATCCCACTAGTCTTACTAGAAACATTTATAGCTTTTAAATAATAATTAAGACCAATAGAATTATAATAATTCTTTAAATTGTCTATTAAAGTCGCATCTTTTAAAATAGCTGTATAAACACGATATATATCATTATCTAAAATAACGATGCCATTATTGGTACTTGCTTCTTTTACAGCATTATCCTTATTTTTATAGACACCGATTTGAAAAGCATAAACTTGACTTTTAATATTACTTACTTCTGTTATTGTTTCTGTATTAAATTTTTTTAAGAAAAAGAAGCCGAAAGTAAATCCTACTATGATAGCAAGAAAAATACTAATAATTGTTTTTTTCATAATATCACCAGTTTTATTTTATAATAATGACTTTAAATAATATGTCGAATTTGTTGGGATTACTTTCATTTGTTTTTTCTTTTTTTATTATAGTCGTTAGTTTTGACCATTACTTTTACTAGTTAGCTAATTTATAGATTATATTTTAAAAAGAAAAATTCAGAAATTATAGAAATCTCCGCTAAATTAATTGACTTTCCTACTTTGTCTAGTTTAGAATATTAAGCAATTATTGTTACTAGGAAAGGGTTTATACTATGAATATAGAATTAATAAAAATAAATAAGAATGTAGGGATTGTTACCGATGAGGCCGGTAAATCAAAAACAGTTGAGGTCCGTGATGCCAATTTAGAAAGCGTTTTATTAAAAGAAAACGAATTAGAAAATGCTAAAAAAGCTTTGGAAGGCATTCAAGATGAGTTTGCTGACATTGATTGGAATAATCATAAAGTAAAAGTATCATGCTTAGTAGTTCTATTTGCCGGAGTAGTTTATGCTATACCACCTATTATCTTGGCTGTTGGAGGAAAAATGCCTTGGATAATAGCAGCAAAAATACTCTTTACTATTGGTCTTTTAGTTGGTGGAATTGAAGCATTTAATTTGAATCTTCAAAAATATATTTTTGATAAAAATACAAAAAAACTTATGGAGAAAAAAGAAGATTTAGAGAAAAAAGTTCATGATTTAGAAGAAGAATTAGAGGTATTAAAGAAAAGAAGTCAGTTTAAGGAATTTAGTAAATCTGAAGAACAAGCTGATGTTAGAACTGATGATATGACATTAGGAAATGATTATGCAAATAATGTTAGTTATTTTTATAATCCAAGAGATGTTAAAGTACTTAAATTAGTACCAGAAAGAAATAGAAATAATAATAAAGATAATAAATAGAAAAGGATTTAGTAAAGATTATGAATAAAGAATTAATAAAATTAAGTAATAATTTAGGTGCCGTTACTAATGAAAACGGTGATGTTAAAATAATAGAAGTAAATGAAGAAAAAAGCAGTTTGGAAGATATATTATTAAAAGAAAACGAAATAGAAAATATTCAAAATAAAATATATTCCTTACAAGCAACTTTGACTGAAAAAAACGTTCGTAAAATGACAGCGATAATCTTTGGGCTTATTTTTGTTTTTGCCTCTTTGCCATTTTCAATATGTTTAGTTTTAGATGAGTCAAGTTATCTTTTTTGGGCTTTATTAAAAATAACTCCATTTATTTTTGAAGGAATTATACCATTTACATTTGTTGGTAATCCAATTACTTTTGCTAAAAATTTAAGAAAGCTTAAAGAAAAGATAAAAACTACAGAAAAAGAATTAAAAGATAAACAAGAAGAGTTAGAAAGCCTAAAAAAAGTAAGTGAATTTAAAGAAAGAGATGAATCTTTTGATATGATTAGTTCTAAAAAAGAAGAAATTAACCCAGCAAAAGAAATCGAGGCTGCAATAACTTATTCTTTAAACGATAATAATATTTCTAAAGGAAAAGTTCGTGTGCTAAGATTAGTACCTAAAAATAATGTTCAAGAAGATAATAAATAGGAATAGGAAAATTAAAATTATGAATGATAAGTTAGAAGATAAAAATTTAGAAACTACTTTAAATGAAGAAAATGCTAAATTACTAAATAATATGAACGGAAAAGAAAATATAAGTGAAATTGTGGCTACTGAAAAAGAATTAAAAAATTATAACGAAATACTTTCTTTTTTAAAAGAAGAATTAAAAGTCCAAGAAAAAAGCAAATTTTTAAAAATACTTTTTAATTTAGTTTTTATTATGGGTGTAGTTGGTACTTTATTCTTATTTTTTCAATGTATAAACGGACAATTAAGTAGGCTTGAATTAATAAGTCTTGTTACTTTTTCTATTGGTGATATTATAATTTTACTGATAATATCCCAGAAATAAAAAGGCAAATAACTGATTTAGAAAATAGAATTGTTCCGGCTTTAGAACAAAAACTAGAAGAAGAAAAAGTAAGAGCTAAGACATTAGAAGCAAATAAATCTAAAGTTAAAGTTGAAGCCAAAAAGGAAGAAGTTACAATTCAAAGCGATTGTTCTTTAAATGATAATTTTAAAGAGCAAAAAGGAAAAGCTAGAAGTTTAAAATTAGTACCTAAAAATGATAATAAATAATTGACTTTAGGAAACTTTTAGCATAGAATAAACAGCACGAAGAAAGGGGCTTATATATGAATAATGAATTAGTTCAAATAAATAAAAATTTAGGAGTTGTAACCGATGAAAATGGTAGTGCTAAAATAATAAAAATTAATGATGATAATAAATTAGAAGAAATTCTATTAAGAGAAAATGATTTAGAAGCTATAAAATATTCTTTAAAAGAAATGACAGAAAGATTAACTCATCTTAAAAGCTATAAATCATTTAAAAGAGTAGAATCTTTAGGAATATTAACTGGTATTTTTGTAATCCAACTAATATCACCAGGTAATTTTGCCTCACTACTATCCTCTATTGTTTTTACAAAAATTCTTTTAACTGTAATTAAAGCTTGCTCTTTTGGTAATCCTATTACATTAAGATTAAGAGTAAAAATGTTAGAAGATGATATTAATAATTTAGAAACAACTATTCCAGAATTAGAACAAGAATTAGCCTATTTAAAAAGTGAAGCTAAATTTCAAGAAATATCTAGTATTCCAGAGCAATATAGTAATTTAAATACCACTGTTTCCAAGCAAGAAAGTGATGAGGATTTTACTAGAAAACAAGAAAATGTTGATGATAGTAAAGTAGATAATCCTAAACATTCAGATAGCAACATTAATCTAAATAAATCTGACTCTAATATAGAAACTCCATTAGAATTTGCAGCAAGACAAGAAAATGTTAAACCGGAATTTGAAGAAGAAATAAATAAAGTTGAAGTAACTAGGGTTCTAAAATTAGTTCCTAGTAATAAAGAAAAAATGACAAAAGGAAGATAAGAAATGAATATATAAAAGATAGATGATTTGCAAAAACAAATTGAAACATTACAAGAAGAAATTAATCATAAATATGAACAAATTAAAAATGTTGATAAAAAAAGTTACTTTAAGACAGTTTTTGTTTTAGGAAGCGCCCTATTTGCTTTAACGGTCCTACTTGGTGGGGAGTCATTACCGTTTACAATAAGTCCTGAGGTTTTATTCGGACTTGGTTTGGTGTTTGTAGGAGTTAATAAAACTATCGGTAGTAATGATGCACTAGAATTAGAAAAAGGCCGACTACAAATAGCTATTTCAGAAATAAGGAAAAAAATTGATGCTAAAGAACAAGAAATAGAACAAATTATAACTAAACAAATTGTTAATGAAGTTTTACAAGAAGAACAAGTAAATTTAAATACAGGTTTATATAAACAAGTTATGAATGATAATACTTGGCAAAAAGAAGATAAAATAATTAGTCAAGATAACTTTAATGAAAGCTTACGCCAAAACGTATTAAAACGCAGCTTAACTAAAAAATAGAATATTATGGTGAGATAAATATATGTTAGATATTGATGAAAATAAAGAAATTTTAAAGAAAATTAAAGATGAAGAAAAAGATTTAGAAATATTAGAAAAAGCTTTAAAACAAAATAAAAGAAATGCCAAGATAGTTTCTACTCTTAGTAGAATATTAATTAGTCTTATGTTAGTAGCCGTATATAATTATATCGAAGCTAGAATTCCAATTAATATGTTTACCATGTTTATATCATTTTCAATACTCCCCCATGCTAAATGGTACTTAGATGATTTAAAGGAACTTAATGAAGAAATTGAATTTCATATAAAAAGTATTAATATGATTAAAAAATATAGAGAAAATGAAATTGCTAGAAATATAGCTGAAGCTTTTAGTGAGACTTTAAAGGCCGAGTTAGAAAATACTGATAATAAAGAAATAACAGATGAACAAACTAAACAAATTATTGAAGATGTTATAAAAGAAGAACAACCAGTTATCGATAATGGTTTATACTCACAAATTATGAGTCCTAGAAATGCAGAAGAAAATAATGAAATGATTACAAGAGATAATTTTGATAACATTGTTAATAATGGAAACACATTAAAACGTAGTTTAGTTAAAAAATATTAAAACCTTAAGAAAAGGAAAGATAATTTATGGAAGATAGTAAAGAAATTTTAGATAAAATGCTAGAACTAAGACTTTTAGAAAGAAAATTGGATTATAATGAATTCATGTTATATACAAATAAACAGACTATGGTAACAGGAATATTTTTTAAAACGACAATAATTTCTATTACACTTTTGCTAACCCACATGACATTTGCTTATAATGTAAATACTAACTGGTGGTTCTTAATTTTACCTTTATATATAGCTTATTGGTCTGTAAGTAGAAATATTTATAATCATCATGATAATAAACTTGAAAGAATAAAACTTAATGCCAAAATTAAAGAAACTGAAGAAAGAATAGAAAGTTTAGCAAAAGAAATCAAATTATTACTTCAAGAAGATGCTAATAAAGCCAGTAAAGTTAGTCTAGAAAGTAGTATTTATAATAAAATTATCGAGGATGCTAAAAAAACTTATGGCAGTCCAATTAATATTCCAAAAGATGAATTTGCTAAAATAGTAAGTTCAGTTGATGATAAACCTTTTACTTTAAATTTAACAAAATAAAACCTAGAAATTGCTAGTAACTTAAGCTTTTCTAGGTTCTTTTTTAACTAAATCTTAATAATGTTTTTAATTTTTTTATGACTTTCTTTTCAATACGGGAAATATAAGATTGACTAATCGATAGTTTATCAGCTACTTCTTTTTGCGTATACTCCTTAGTATTATATAAGCCGTAACGCATAATCATTATTTCTTTATCACGAGCTTCTAAATTTTTTAATTCTTTTTCTAATAAAACTTTTTCCTCCTTACTTTCATATTCATCTGCTACTAAATCTGAATCGGTTCCCATAACATCTTCTAAATGTAGTTCATTACCTTCACTGTCATAATTTAGGGCATCTTCTAAACTTATTTCCGTTTTTCGACGTTTATTTTTACGAATATACATTAATATTTCATTAGCAATACAACGGGAAGCATAGGTGGCAAGTTTAATATTTTTATCAATTTTATAAGTATTAATGCCTTTAATTAAACCAATCGAACCAATAGATACTAAGTCTTCTAAAGGATAACCGGTTGATTCATACTTTTTAGCTAAAAAAACAACTAATCGAAGATTATGCTCAATTAAAACATTTCGAGCCTCAATATCACCAGTTTTAGCTTTGACTAAATAAGATAACTCCTCTTCTCTATTTAAAGGTGGCGGCAACTTATCATCACTGCCAATAAAAAATACTTCACTATATTTTCTTTTTAATAATTCAATAATTTTTTTAAACATTTAATTCCTCCAATATTTCTAAATTAATAATACAATCACTACTATTAATCATGACTTTACTGTCCATAAGACCAATTAAAAAGTTAGTATATTCCTTGCCTTCAATTACTAATTTTTCTGGTCTTATGCATTCTACTAAACCTTTATTATTTAAAGAATGATATGGTACATAGATAGGAGTTCTAATTCTTACTACTCCTTTTAATAGTTTCTTATTAACTAAGATTACCCATTTCTTAGTGATTGGGTCTTTAAGCTTATTACCGGTATCAACAAATCCTGTTAAAGATAGCTTTCTTTTATTAGAAAAGTAAATAGTTAAAGGATAAGTTTTACTAATAGTAGTTTTCATACTTAAGTTTTGTTTGATATATAAAAATAGTATTAAAGGGACTAAAAGTAATATTAAAAAATAGGATAAATTATTTAGTTTTAAGTAGTAAATAAAACCGCCTAAGATAATACTTACCATGTAAAAATATAGAATATTTGTAGTTGTATAAAAAATGTCTTTGTATTTGAAAGTAAAAATATTTAAAATAATGCTTACTTCTAGTTTTAAAAGAATTAATAAATATTTGTTAGATAGAAGAAAGCCAAATAAACTAAGTTCACCGAGTAAGGACACCAAGAGGATTCTTTTGAGAGAAATATTTCTTTTTAAAGTAGTATTAACTGTTAAAAGGATTAAAGAGTCGAAGAAATAATTAAGTAAGATAACTAAATCGATATAAATAGTCATAAAAAGTCACCTATAACTACTATATATGGTGACTTATAAATATTTTGTCATTTTATGGTTTAAACATATAATTTATATAATCATTTATTTCTACTTGGTTTCTCTTAAGTATCTTTTTAATAAGAATGCCATAAAATATGGAAAAATATAAAATTTACCATTAAATCCTATATTTTTATTACATAATTTAATTCCGTATTTAATATCCTTATATTTATCACTATCAATCAAATAATTCAAAGATACAGTGGAATTATCATTTGCCTTTACCTCAACAGGTATTAATGAATTTCTATCCCTTATAAAGAAATCCATTTCAACATTGCCTTTTTCATTTTTATAGAAGAATAAATCATATCCTTCTTTTACTAGCATATCGCCAATTATATTTTCATAAATAGCGCCTTTATAAGTATTAAAATTTTGATTTTTGCGTAAATCATCTTGTGCTTCATCATCCAAAGAAGCTATAAGAAGACCTGTATCAGCAAAGTAAAGACGGTAATTATCCGGATTATAATTTCCTTTTAAAGGTAGCGCGCAATCTTCCATGCAATAAGAAATATTTACGATGCCAGCATCTGATAGCCAGTCTGATACTCCTCTATATTCTCTATTTCTTGCTCCGTCAGCCAACTTAGAAACTTGAAATTTTTTATTTTCATTACCCAAAAATACGGTTATTTTACGATAGGCATTTAGTATTCTTACTTTATCTAATCCATTTGCATATTTTGATATATCTTCTTCATAATCTTTAAGTATCTGTTCTTGCATATCAAGAATTCCACTAAAATTTTTATTAGCAATATATCTTGCTACAATGGCTGGCATACCACCCAAAATCATATAATCTTTAAAGTTTTTCATCATCACATCATATTGTGCTGTAGTTAATGGTCTACATTCTTTCATACAAGTATACAAATCTTCAATTTGACTTTCTTTATATCCTTTAGCCCACAAAAATTCTTCAAAATCCATAGAATGCATAACATAATCTTGTTTATTACCAACACTGTTAGATTCTATTTCATTATAATTAATCCCCATCATTGAACCTGAACATATGACGTCAAATCGCTTATCAATGTTAAATGATTTTAAAGATGTAGCACAATTTATGCAATCTTGCATTTCATCAAAAAAGATTACTGTTTCATTTGGCTCAAATACAAAGTCATTGTTTATCATCGAAATATTGCTAATTATAGTATCGACACTAAAGCCATTATCAAAAATAACTTTATACTCTGGTTGAAGAGCAAAATTTATTTCTACAATATTTTTATAATTGTTTTTAATGAAATTTTCAATCGCATCAGTCTTGCCAATCTGTCTAGCTCCCTTAATAATTAAAGGCAATTTATTTTTATCATTTTTCCATTCTATCAAAAAATCATCGATTTTTCTTCTTAGTCTTGCCATTTCAATTCACCTTGATTACATTATATCACATTTTTCCAACTATCTTTGATGTTTTTTACACATTTTTCCAACAATTTTTAGTTAATTTCACACATTTTTCCGACTTTTTTTAATGCTTTTTACACATTTTTCCTATTTATAGTTCAGCAGTTGCCCGATAAGGATTATTAATTGTCCCATTTCCATACAGTATAGCTTGAGGTTTTAAATTAATTACCGGTTTTACACCACCGTTATAAAATACGTAATTGTAGTCATTATAAATACCGCCATTTAAATTATTATGAGTAACATGAGCATATCCTTGTTGGCCGTCATTGTAATGAACTAGTGCCCCATTAAAATAATACCATGTACCAGTATACAAAAAATAGTTTTTATTCTCAGTTTCATAGCCGCCACCCAAAACTCCTTCTTCACTTGACAATAATGAAATTGGGTATTTTAAACTAGCTGTTCCTAACACATTATCCGATACAGTAAGTGCATCATTTTTTTGAATACATTTTAAAGTAACATTATAATTATTATTACCAGGCCACTTGTAATATGTTGATGAATCATCAACACCACTTCCTTCTCCTATAAGAATACGATTATCACAAAATATGTTATCTACGATATAGATTTCACTATTAGTATTTTTAATATTACTTTCATACCAAGTATCAACATACTTTTTTATAGTTGAATCATTGATATTAGCGTGAGTTTCTTCGTATGTTGATGAACCAGGTGTTCCATACATATAGCCTACATAGGCATTATCGTTTTTTTCAGAATTATATTGCGTTGAGCCTATTTGTCTATCTTCGCTTGATTCTCCGTTTGCATGCGCTGTTGTTCCGTCAAAAATAACTCTAATAGAACCGTCGCCATTAATACGCACTATTCGCCAATAAAAGTTAGCAAACTTAACATAATTATTAGAAACATTACCTCGAAAATAATAAGAAGTCCCATAATTATCCGGTGCACTACACAATAAAGAATTTTCTGACTCTGCACTTGCTACATTTACTGAACCGTCAGTGTTAACTGTTGGGCAACTACCAGTTGTATCTAACTCTTTAATAATATTATTGACTGAGTTAGTTCGAAAATAAACATTACATTTGCTCTTTTTAGTTAGATTTATTAAAGATAAACCCCAATTATCATCGTCCCACTCGCCTACCGTATTATTATCGCACACTATCTTTTCTACAATATAGCCGTCAGTTTTACTAGGAATAGTACTTGCTAATTTGCCATTTATATAAGTTCCAATCAAATTAGTTTCTTGCTTCTGTTGAGTTATCTTTTCAGAATTTAATATTCCATATAATACTAAACCAACCAGTAATGTCATAATGGGCCCTTTTAATATTTTATTCTTCATAATTTCTACCTACTCTCGATAAAATTTAGATAACTATTTTAATTTTTATGGTTACTATATGACCTATTTACATGCTTTACACTTTTCGTAGAGTTTATTACTCTATGAAACACTAGGTAAATACTGACTTTGAAAGCCATTTGACCAGAAATTTGACCAGAATAGAATTGAAATAAAATACTTATTTGACGCCTGCAAAGCTTTATAAATACTAACAACTTTACATAATTTTTTGACCATAATTTTGACTAGGAATAACTATATAAAGTAAAAATTTACTATAGAAAACGCTATAATTATATGATATATTTAATGTATAAATTAAAAATAGATAACGAATTTCAGCTTTCATAGAGTAATAAACTCTATGAAAATTTTTAAATTTTAGGCTAAAACATTTTTGAGGTATAAAAGCAAATAAAAAAAGACGATATTACCGTCTAAATATAATTAATCTTTAGGATTTAAAAATACTGTTACTATAAATGCACATATTACCGCCCCGCATATTCCAGCGGAAGTAGTTGTTAAAAGATTAGTAAACATTCCTAAAACACCTTTAGTATGAAAGCCTTCTAAACAAGCTTGATATAGTAAATTACCAAAACTAGTTATTGGAATAGATGCTCCCACCCCGACTTTTTCTACAAACCAAGGATAAATATTGAAAAAAGATAGAATAGCACCTAAACTTACAAAAAGTGAAGTTATATGGCCAGGAGTCAAATTTGTATTATCTAAAATAATTTCTCCGATTAAACATAAAATGCCAACAAATAAGAATGAATATAAATAAATCATAAGACCTCCAAGGAAATTGCATGACTAATAGCAGGTATCTCTTCATGCTGATTAACTAAAGTTGGTGAATGGAGAGCACCCGTAGCAAGTAAAAGAATTTTTTTATACTTTTTGCTTTGAATAATTTTATTGAATACTACTAAAGGTAGGGTAACAGGACCAGAAGAACCAGAATTTTCAAAATTATCTTCTTTAAATAAAATAGACCCAGCATCTTGATAGTTATATAAATTAATATTATTTTTCCTTAAAAGTTCTAAAAATATTTTGGAACCGGTTCTTCCTAAATCGCCAGTCAAAATCAAATCATAATAGTTAGCTGGAACTTTTAAATCTTTTAAATGTTTCATCAATGTTTCAAAGGCAGCTGGCGCCATTACTGCACCCATGTTATTAACATCTGTTATGCCATAATTAACTGACTCCCCTATAGTTGCCGCATTTACTTTTATTTTACCCTCGTTGCTCACAAGAATACCAACACTACCGGTAGCGGTCATCGTACTCCTTTTAAACCTTGGCGCTCCATATTCGATTGGATATCTAAATTGTCTTTCAGCAACCTCCGTATGACTACTAGTTAAACAAATACCATTTTTTATCTTTTTACTTTCTAAAAAATTACTCATTATAATTAAAGCTTCATTAAAACTAGCACAAGCTGAATAAACTCCTAAATAAGGAATATGATACTTACTTAAGGTAAAATTAGTAAGTGATAACTGATTAGAAAGCTCACCACCAATGAGTAAATCAATTTTATTTTGTAAATCATTTCTTTTAAGTAAATTATCTATAACCGTACTTTGCATTTTCATTTCCGCACGTTCAAAAGTTTTTTCACCAAAATAATGGTCTGCAATTATTTGGTTATACTTTTTTACAGGACCTAAAGTTTCATTGTTACTAGCAATACTGTACCAATCTTTAATATAGACATTATTAAATTTAAAACTAGCCATAAAACACCACCTTAATTAAAGTAAGTAAAAAGGCACTGATAATACCATATAATAAAACCGAACCAGCTAATTTAAAGATATTTGCTCCCAGCCCAGTAATCAAACCGTCTTTTTTATACTCTAAAGCTGCTGATGTAACTGAATGAGCAAAGCCAGTAATAGGTATTATTAAACCGCATCTGGTCTTACTAACCCAAGTATCAAAAAATCCTAGACCCGTAAATAAACTAGATGTGGCGATAATAATTAAAAGAGTCCATATATTAGCGTCCTTTGTACTTATATCGTATTTAAGTAAAATATTATAAATAAAACAAGCAAGTATACCAATCACCCCACCAACCACAAAAGCAATAAGAGCATGTTTTAATTTATCCTCGCTCGGGGTATATTTTTTTACTAACTTCGCATATTCTTCTTTATTCATAAAAAGAACCTCCATAGTTATTATGGAGATTTTTCTAAAGTTTTATACTTCACTATAAGCGTTTTTAAGTTTTTTTAAATTTTTTGAAAGTATACGAGAGATACTTACCTGCGACATATTAAATATTTTTGCTAATTCCTCTTGGGTATAATCATTAAAATAACGTAAAAGGATAATTTCTTTATCTGGACTTTCTAAAGTGTTTATCATACTTTGTAAATCCAGACTCATATCAAGGTTTAAAGGTTTGGAAGCAAGTTTATTATAAAGACTAGTTTCGGTATCTCTTAACTCATCTAGACTGATGGTGGTATCTAGACTATTAAGAGCACTAATTGCTAAGTCTTCATCTAAATTTAAATATTTTACTATTTTTTCTAAGGGAGTATCAGTTTTATAAAGTTGGTCTAAGTATTCTTTAGTTTTCAAAATTAACTTAGCCGTTTTTAGAACTTCTCTAGGGAGGACTTATTGCTTTTTTCATCCGTGCCAATTCATACATTTCACCAAAGATGTAGGTATATGCAAAACTGGAAAACTTCGTATTAGAGTTTTTCTTATAATGTTGATAGGCTTTAAAAAGGCCAATTTGACCAACGTGATATAGTTCGTCTTTATCGACATTATAGAAACTTTGGGCTATTTTTTTTACTAGTCCATCACAGCTACTTAATAGTTCATCCATTTCTTTCACCTGAATAAAGAATACTATAAAAATTAATTATTTTAAAGGCTTTCGACAGTACTTACTAAAGTTGTTAAATAAATGACAAAATTTGATTTTTAAGTTAACAAAAAAAGCCTATCTGTTTTTTGATGTATAGTCTCCTTCATTACCAAATTTCAAACCATTTTCGGTTCTAAAACTCTTTTCAAATACTTCATTAGGATTAAAATTGCCTTTATCTAAAATTTTCTTTTCAACATCAGCAACATCTTTTAGGCCAACATTTATTGCGTCCATAAGGTTTTGGATTCTAATAGCATCGTCAGCTGATAAATGGATATTTACTTTTAATAAGCAGAAAGTTTTATATAAGGAATCATTTATTTCATTAATTTTATTAGCAAAATAATTTCTTTCTTCGGCATCTAAATCTTTTTTATATAGATATTTATATCCACAGTACGGGTCTGTTGTAAAATAAGCGTCTTCCTCATTTAGAAAGCAATTATATTTATAAAATAGAATAGGTTCTCTAAATATTAGATAAGCATTTATAACATCTAAAATACTAATTAGACTGGCTTCAACAGCTTTAGCAAAATCAGAATTAGCCTCTATTTTAGCACTGGCAACACCTTTATTTAGTTTTTCTAATCTTTCTTTAGCATAATCCAGTTTCCAAGCGAATTGACTTTTAATTTGACGCATGCTCATGTCATTTGAAACACGATTATTTTTATCAACAGGTGGAAAGCCTAAAACTTGCCAATAATTTTTTGATTTAATAAAATCAAATGGGTACATATTATTATCTTCTTTCTTTTTTAATTTTGGTTAGCAACTAATTTTCTGGCTATGCTTTTATATTTTTCTTCTAGAGTTGCATTATTGCCATACTCATCGCTATAACTTTGATACTTATTTTTTAACGCATCTTTAAATTTTTCTAAAATATCAGCAAAATTTGCATTTTCATTAATAGTAAAATCAACATCATAATCAATTTTATATGATGCGTTTATATATTGTCTTTCTAGCCAAGCAACATAATTTTGGGATATATAACCACATGGACCAATATTTACGTTATTATGGCGACCAGTTTTAGCATAAGCAATTCTTATAGCCATGAATTCATTTAAAGCCTCAATAATTTCTTGATGACTTTTTTCTAATTCTTTGATATATTCTTCGGCAGTAACAGGATTTTTTAAAGTTACATAAGCTTTTATAATAGTATTAATATCTCTAAGCATCTCTGAGCTTAAATTATCATGAAGGGTTATGGCTAACTTATTAATGAATCCCAACTTTAAATAATAAAGATTTGTATCACTACTTAAGTTTAGATAATCAAAGTAATCAAATTTCTTATCTTCTAAAAGTTTAGCTAATTTTTGGTTGGCTGCTAGATACTCTTCTTTAGTAACCTTTCTTTGTTTTCCAGAGTCAATAATAATACCTTCACTTTTCATAAACCCTGCCCCCTTAGTTGCATTGTATGATAACATTTTAAGTAGCTATTGTCAAGTAGCTCTTGTCAAAAAGTTTACAAAAGAAAAACACGCATTTCAGCGTATTTTCCAGTTAATTTGATTAATTATTAGTCTTTGATTTCAATGTATTTCTTTTCAGGTAATTTACCTTTATTTTCGACTTTAGGTACTTCTAAAGTTAAAATGCCATTTTTAAAGTTTGCAGTAATGTCTTCTGGTTTTACATCGTCGCCAACATAGAAGCTACGAGAACACTCGCCAAAATATCTTTCTTTTCTAATATATTTACCGCCCTTTTTCTCATTATCTTCATTACTTACTTTAGCGTTAATAGTCAAATAACCGTCGGTAACATCAATTTTAATATTCTTTTTATCAAAGCCTGGTAAATCAATATCAATTACATAATTATCTTTATCTTCACGGATATCAGTCTTCATCATTTTGCTTTCGCTTTTTCTGAAGAATGGGTCTCCAAAAATATCATCAAATAAGTCAAAATCTCTATTTGGTACTAACATCATATAAATCATTTCCTTTCAATGTACCCCTTATTTAGGGTATCCAATAATACAATTTTAATACCTGTAAGTATTCTTTTCTTACTTACGATTATGTTATATCACTTTTCATTAGCACTGTCAAGTGGTAAGTGCTAATTGTTTTGCTTTTTTATGACTTACTTTTTTATTTATTTAAAATAGCATCAACAGGTTGCATTTTATTTATCTTGCGACAACATGAGATACTTAGTAACCATGATAATATAACGCTTAATAATAAAGTAACTAAAGGCGCTAGAATATTTATTTCAATACCCCTAACAAAAGTATAATCACTAAAGAATAACTTATTAGAAAGATTACAAGCTATTTGCCATAAAGGAATACTTAAAACAAAAGCAACTCCAGCAATAACAATAGCTTCATAACTAAATATTTTATAAATATCTGTATCTTTAGCACCTAAGCTTTTTAAAATACCAATATTTTTCTTAGCATAAGTAATGGTAGTGCTAATAAAGTTAAAGATTAGAAGACTGGCAAACAAGACGAAGACAAGGGAAATTATGTTTAAGTAAGGATGAATATAATGATAAGCAGTATTAACATCAGCAATACTCGAGCCCAAATCACTAACTAAAGTTGTATAAGTACCGGGTGTATAAATATTAAGAGGATATTTATATTGTTTTACTATAGCACTAAGTTCTGATTTATTATTAAATCCTAAATAAACTTTATCAATTCTCTTTTTATCATGATTAGTTATTTTATTAACATCTTTACTAATATAAGTATTGCCGTCAAAACTAATGCCTACTATTTTTAAACTAGTCAAATCTTTGTTAAAGCCTATATCATTAGAATTATATAAAAGGACTCTTAAAATATCAGGTTTACTAGTTAAAGTTTCTTTTAGAAAATCAAAAGCGGCAGTATCATAATCTAAATTTTTATGGTTTTGTTGATAAGTATTAAATAATTTTCCTAAGTCGCCTAAAATAGAAAAACGAGCATTTAAAATAGCAGTAGCGCTTACAATTATTTCATTTTGCGCTATGGGGTTATTAACTAAATTAAAATTCATATCATAATAGCTTATATCATCACTATAATATTCTTTAGTTGGTATAGAATTTACGTAATCGACAAAAGGTGTGTCATTTATCAAAAGACTATATTTATCTAACATTTCTTCTTCGGTATATATTAATTCTTTATTATCAATAAAGCCTTTTACATAAATATTATTGTCTTCTGTGAAGGTCTCAAAATCTTTCTTTAAACTTTCAGGTACTTTAGAACTTTCGCGTAAAGTTTTAAAATCATTATCACTATTAAATTCATTGATACCAGTAATAGTTACGGGATAGGTTCCTAATTTAACCGTTAGATTTATTATTTCATCAAAAGTAGCTGGTTTAACTAGTTCATCATTAGAATTATATATTCCATATTTTAAAATAGTATAAGCAATGTTTTTATCAATAACTACCTCCGTATCATTTTCGGGAAGTCTACCCATAAACAGCGATAATATATTATCATTTTTTATTTCAACAATATTATCAATTACCATATTAGTATTATCTTCTTCATCTATTTCTCCAAAATCAAAAGACAATTCATAAATTTTGTAACTTGGACTGCCTAGTCTTACTTGTTCATCGTTATTTTGCCAATATTTTTCGTAACAATCAACATAGTCAGATGATAAAAGACAATCAGATTCTCTAATGGCTACTTTGTTAACATTATATTTAGTTAGAATTTTTGTTGTAAAACTACTGTCATTATGAAAGATAAAAGTAAACATCAGACACACTAAAGTAAGGGCAAAGGCGGTTAAAATAGTGGTTAAGACAAATTTAAATGGACGCATTCTAATATTATGAAGTGTAAATTTAAAAGCATATTTATTTTTGAATTCGGAGTTTCTTAAAGTAATACTTTTATCATCATCTTTTAAAGCCACAATGGTATCATTTATAACTTTACCGTCTTGCATGGTAATAAAACCTCTACCAAATTCAGCTGCTAAGGTTTTATCATGAGTTACAACGATAATACATTTATCTTCGCTTATTTTTTTTAAAAGTTCCATTATTTGTCTGGAAGTGACACTGTCTAAGTTGCCAGTTGGTTCGTCAGCTAAAATTATTTCAGGATTTTTAACTAAAGCTCTAGCGATTGCTACCCTCTGCCTTTGACCACCCGAAAGTTCATTGATATTACGAAGTCTTAGGTCGTAAAGTCCTACTCTTTTTAGAATTTCATCAATATCCGTATTATTATTTTGATTACTAAGTTCCAAGGCTAATTTTACATTATCATAGACATTGTATTCTAAAAATAAGTTATAGTCTTGAAAGATAAAGCCTACACAAGTATTACGGTAACTTACTAAGTCTTTCTTACTTAAGTTTTCTAAATTGATATTACCTACTTTTATAGAACCACTGTCGATTTTATCAAGGCAACCTAAGACATTAAGAAGAGTCGATTTACCAGAGCCACTTTCCCCAGTTATGAAGTATAATCCTTTACTAGGTATTTTAAAACTTATATCATCTAAAGCAATAGTATCACTAGTCTTTTTAGCTTTATAAGTTTTTTTAACATTTATTAATTCTATCATATACAATCCCTTTACTATATCTATAGTATACAGGAAAAGATGTTTTTTTTAAATATGTTTAGAATAGAAAAAGAAGCACATTATAAGCTTCTTAAAAATTATTTTTTAATTATTTTCAATAATATTTATTAATTCAACTGCTCTATCATTAATCATTTTATTTAAAAGAGCTAATCTTTCAGTAGAAAGATTATATTTAGGATGTTTTGTAAGTTTAAAATTAACAACCTTTCTTAAAAGCACTACTTGAGTTTTATTGCAATATAGTTTAACTAAAGTACGATAATCTACTCCATAGTTAGATTTTTGAAGTTCTTTGTCATTTTTATAATAGTCATTAAACTTATTTTTATCATCAAAAATTTCACTCGGAGCATCAGATAATAAACCAGCACCGTTATCAAAAACCGGAGCAAAAGAAACATATTCTCCAGTTTTATTGTCTTTTAAAACGCCGAAATTGCCAAAATGTCTATCCCAATTAAACGTTAAAGCGTCTAACATTATCATGTTAGCAAAGTCATTTTTAAAGTTATTGTTGCAACACCATTTATAAATGTCATCAATATCTTTTAATCCTGAGGCTAGATAAATTGGAACATAGGCGTAATTTTTAGAGGTAAAAAGTTTGCAGGTTGAAGCAAGCATGCCTTTCCATTTTTCTAAGTTATAATTAACATGTTTAATTTTTAGTAAATCCTCTAACTGGCAAATATAATATTCACTATATGGTTCGTTGCCGCCATTGGAAGCTTTTAAATATTCAGTACTTCCTTTATATAAAAACACTTCTTTTTCAATACGGCGCCAAGCCTTTGGGAGTGCCCCGTCGGTTGTAAATTCTGGCGAAGTTGCTATACCTTTTACTTTTGATGAATAACCAGTGAAGGCAATTAGTGATAAAACCTCTGAGAAATTATTGTCATATAAATTATAATCTTCAAACTTCAAATTATCATCAGTGGTTATCCAGTAGCAATCAGTAAGTGATAGGCCTTTAGAAATGTCAATGATACCTTTTATATCTCGATAATCAAGATTTTGAGCTTCCAAAATATTTTTAACAAAGGTTCTGTTTTTTGGAACAATTCTTTGGGTCAAAAACTCTCTGATTGTTTCTGGAGTTACCTCTTTTTTTAAAGCTTCTGGAAAAAGATTAATTTGCGATGATAAAACTGTAATATCAAATATTTTTAAGGTAGGACGATTTTCCATATTAAATTTTATTAATGGTTCGTCATAGATTTTTAAAGTATACATAGCTGCCTCTTTTCTAAATTAAATTACGTTACTATTGTACCATTAATGCGAAAGTAAGTAAATTAAGACTTTGCAGTGGCAAAATAAAAAACCACTTCTTTGTCATTTTTAAAAGAAGCGGAATTTATTTGAACCATCATTATTTATTTAAGATAGCGTCAACTGGTTGCATTTTATTTATCTTACGACAGCATAAGATACTCATAAAGCCAGATACGAAAATACTCAAGATTAATGTAAGTAACGGCGGTAACAAACCGATTTCAATACAATTTAAGTAAGTATAATCACTAAAGAATAATTTATTAGCTAAAAGACAAGCTAAATTCCAAAGAGGAATAGCAATAGCAAAAGATACCGTAGCAATTGTTAAAGCTTCATAGCCAAATATTTTATAAATATCTTTATCCTTAGCTCCTAAACTTTTTAAAATGCCAATATTTTTCTTAGCATAACTAATAGTAGTACTAATAAAGTTAAAGATTAAAAGACTAGCAAACAAAATGAATACTAAAGCAATTATAACTAAGTAAGAATGAACGCGATTATTAAACATTATAACACTACTGATACCATTTTCTAAATCGCCACCAAGGCCATAATTAACACCTTCATCTTCTATATTACCAGTATAACTATAGTTTTTAATAAGACTTTTTAACTCATCTTGATTATCATAACCTATATAAATTTTTTCAATACCTTTTTTATTATGGTCAAATATATTGTAAGCATCAGAACTTATATAACTTTCGCCTTCAAAAGTAATGCCAACTACTTTTAGTTCTTGATAATTATTAACATTCTTTCGGCTAGAAACCGAATTAAAAGTAATAACATAAAAATCAGAGCCATATTCCGAAATTATATCTTTAGTAAAAGCAAATAAGGCATCATTATAAGTTAAATCATTATGTTCTTGTTGATATGTATTAAACTTTTTAGATAAATACCCTATTCTAGTTGAGTAAAGGTTTAAAATAGTACTAGCATCTAAAATTATTTCATTAGATTGAATTGGATTGGTACTAAGATTAAAATTCATATCATAATATTCTTTATTATTATAATAGGCTACTTTATTACTAGGAATAGGAGAACCTATTGTACTTTCACTCTGTCTATCATTTAAAGTAAATACAATTCTATTTATTAATTCATCTTCTGTATATATTAATTCTTTATTATCAATAAAACCTTTAACATAGATATTATTGTATTCAGATAAGCCTTTAAAGTAATCAGCAATTTTTTTAGTTACTTTGGTGTTGTTACGGTAATCTTGGAAGGCTTCATCGTTTGGAAATTCGTTAATGCCCACAATAGTTACCGGATATTTGTCTAATGTGGTTGTAATATTTAAAATGTCTTGGAAAGTATTAGGTTTTATCAGCTCTTTATTACTATTATAAATGCCATATTCCATTATAGTATAGGCAATATTTTTATCGATAACTATTTCATCATCTTTTACAGGTAATCTTCCTATATATAAATTTAAAATATTATCATTTTTAATTTCTACAACGTTATATTGTTGTTCGTTAGAAGAAGTAGAATAAATATCTTCATTTGTTGGTCCAAAAGTAAGACGCATATCAAAAATGTTATATACTGGACTTCCTAGTTTTAGGATATCTTCGCCTTCTTGTAGATACAATGGCTCACACAAAACATCTAAATCATACTCTTTTCTACAATTAGTTTTCTCGATAGCTAATTTAGTAATGTTATTATCAACAAGTGTTTTTTCCGTAAATTTATTTTTATCAAAGAAAACAAAGGTTAACATAATACAAACACACATGAGTGCAAAAGCAGTAAGAATTGTTGTTACAACAAATTTAACTGGTTTCATTTTAAGATTATGTAAAGTAAATTTAAAAGCATAACGACTTTTAAAGTTAGATGTTCTTAAAGCTATATTTTTATCGTCATCTTTTAGGGCCACAATGGTATCATTTATAACTTTACCGTCTTGCATGGTAATAAAGCCTCTACCAAATTCAGCTGCTAAAGTTTTATCATGAGTTACAACGATAATACATTTATTCTCACTTATTTCTTTTAAAAGTTCCATTATTTGTCTAGAAGTGGCACTGTCTAAGTTGCCGGTTGGCTCGTCAGCTAAAATTATCTTCGGATTTTTAACTAAGGCTCTAGCGATTGCTACTCTTTGTCTTTGACCACCCGAAAGTTCATTGATATTACGAAGTCTTAGGTCGTAAAGTCCTACTCTTTTTAGAATTTCATCAATATCCGTATTATTATTTTGATTACTAAGTTCCAAGGCTAATTTTACATTATCATAGACATTGTATTCTAAAAATAAGTTATAGTCTTGAAAGATAAAGCCTACACAAGTATTACGGTAACTTACTAAGTCTTTCTTACTTAAGTTTTCTAAATTGATATTACCTACTTTTATAGAACCACTGTCGATTTTATCAAGGCAACCTAAGACATTAAGAAGAGTCGATTTACCAGAGCCACTTTCCCCAGTTATGAAGTATAATCCTTTACTAGGTATTTTAAAACTTATATCATCTAAAGCAATAGTATCACTAGTCTTTTTAGCTTTATAAGTTTTTTTAACATTTATTAATTCTATCATATACAATCCCTTTACTATATCTATAGTATACAGGAAAAGATAATTTTTTTAAATATATTTAGAAAAGAAAAAAGAAGTATTGTAACTTCAAATAATAATTATTTAAAAGTATAAATTCTTCCTTTGCATGTTTATATTAGTGATTATTTTTAACAATACTTAATACTTGTTTATTTACAACATCTTCGACATAGTCATTTAAAGCTATCTTTGTCTTTATAGTACTAGAATAGCCATTTTTATAATCTTCTAAAACAGATTCAACTAAATTAGCACGAACAGGAGTAGAAGATGCCACCACCATTAAATATTCATTTTTTTGTCATTCTGAAATAATTTCTTCATCAAAAACAACTCTTACGCGCTTAATATCAGCATTTATTTCATAATAATAAGTCTCGTCATAAACTAACTTAGTTAAAACATCGTAAATATATTTTTTATTACCAATAGTTAGTTCAATAAGATAATAATCTTGATTACGACTTTCAAGTAAATTAATATTACCTCTAGGCATTAAAAACTTAACAAATCCCAAAGAAATATTACGTAAATCAATACCTTTAAAATCTCTATTAAGTAAGCCAACTACCATTGGAAGATTATAATAATCATAATCTTTCATAGATTCTAAAAGACTATTATCGTATTTTCTTATTTTGCCTTCTTTTAGACCATTTCTAATCTTTATGTTCAACTTCATATCTTCATATAATTTTTTTATTTCTTCTATCATCATGTATATCTCCCTTTGCATCTAATCTTATATCATATTCTTTTTATTTAAGCAATATTTTTAAAGTGTTTTTTTTACTTTTCTAATTTAAATTTAGGGCCTTTCGTGTTATCCGGACTATTTAAAAGATAATCACTTAAAATGCGCATAAATTGGAAATCTACTTTATTATTTCCTAACTTATAATTACTAATAGCTAAGTCTGTTAATAAGATTCTTCTTGTACTCTTAGGATAGTCATAAGAAATATTGACACTAGCTTCAACTTGATGTTTTATATCTGAAGCAGTCATTATTTCCTTTAAAGTTGTAGTTTCTAAAGTAATATAAATATCATAATCGTATACGAGACCACTGTTAACATCATAAACATATTTGTTATTATCTTGTTCTAATAAGATTAGAGAATGATTCTTATTATTTTTAACGATTGTTACTTTACCATACTTAGTTAAAAGATAAGCCATTACTATAAGAATGTAATCAAAGTACATATCTTTATATGTTTTATTAGTAGCAAATACAACAAAGGGTACCGATAGATAATCAAAAATACTCATTTCTTGTAATAAAGCATCACTATAAATAGTTATTTTTTCGTTTTTAAAGCCTTCGGCAAATGTTTTTTGTTTTCTTTCTTGTTCTTCTATATATTTAAATTTATTCATTTTTAATTCACCTTTTCTTTTATATCACAGATATCTTTCCAGGTCAAAGAAAAAGCCCTATATTTTAAGGCTTTTTAAGTTTTTTTGAGTATTTTAGATAATTTTATTCATTTTCTTTTAATTCTAAGTTTATTGTAGTATCAATTATTTTATCTAAAATAGTCATATTAAGACCAATTCTTTTAATATAGTCTTTACCCATTTTACTTTCTAAGTAAGTTAAAACTTTATTTAAGTAATAACTATCTAGTTCAAACATATCCATATAATTAATTATGATATCTTCTATAAAGTAGAAGCCTTTACTTTTAAGTAAGTTATATATTTCAATAAAGTTATTAGGATCTATTGATTTTAAATAGTCTAAATTATAATTACTATATAAGATATCTAAATAAGTATCATTTAAGTATTTATCAAATATCATTTTTTTGTTACTCCTTTACCATAAGTATCTATTATTGTTTCTAATGATATACCATATTTTTCTTCGATATCAATACTACTCATGCTAAAGATATCTATTAATTTTCCAGAGTTATCCACTGGCGAAATCCCATTACTGGTTAAGAATTTAATTTTACCTTGTAGTTCTAATAAAGATATACGGCTTAATACTTCTTTATTAAGTTTTTTGACAACAATAATGGACGTTTCGCCAATCTTTAATTCTTCTAAATAGTCTTCTATATCCTCCTTGTTAGCTTTGTTATCCCAAACCATGCCAATAGCCTCTAATTTCTTAATTTTATCTGGTGATAAATCACCATTTTTATAATTTTGACGTGCATTGCTTATCCATCGTCCAAGTTTTTCTCCGGACTTTGTTTTGTAGTTTTGTGGCACTAACAAGTCGCCATGTTCATTACGATACTCAACAGCTAATTGGTACCATTCATTCCAGATTTCTTCTTTATTAATTGACGCATCCCATACCATGCCAATAGCATTTAGCTTCTTAATTTTGTCTGGTAATAAATTGCCTTCTTTATAACAAGAACGTTGGGTGCATATCCAAATCCCAAGTTTTTCTCCTGTCTTTGTTTGATAGTCCTTTGGTACTAACAAGTCACCTTGTTCATTGCGATACTCAACAGCTAGCTTGTACATTTTATTCCATTCATATTCTTTAACATCCCAAACCATATCAATAACTTCTAACTTCTTAATTTTGTCTGGTGATAAATCACCTTTTTTATAAATTAAACGTTGTTTGTTTATCCATTGTCCAAGCTTTTCTCCTGACTTTGTTTTGTATCTACTTGGAACTAACAAGTCGCCATATTCATTACGATATTCAACAGCTAACTTGTACATTTTATTCCATTCGTATTCTTTAACATCCCAAACCATATCAATAGCCTCTAACTTTTCAATTTTTTCTGTTGTTAAATTGCCATTTTTATAAGCTTGACGTGTAGTGCCTATCCACAATCCAAGTTTTTCTCCTGTCTTTGTTTGATAATCCTTTAGTACTAATAAGTCACCATGTTCATTGCGATACTCAACAGCTAATGGGTACCATTTGTTCCAGGTTTCTTCTTTATTAATTGATGCATCCCAAACCATGTCAATGGCTTCTAACTTCTTAATTTGATCTGATGATAAATTGCCTTCTTTATAACAAGAACGTTGAGTGCCTATCCAATTTCCAAGTTTTTCTCCTGTCTTTGTTTGATAGTCCTTTGGTACTAATAAGTCACCATGTTCATTGCGATACTCAACAGCTAGCTTGTACATTTTATTCCATTCATATTCATAAACACCCCATATCATACCAATGACCTCTAGCTTTTCAATTCTTTCTGGTGTTAAATCGCCATTTTTATAAAGATAACGTTGATATCTTATCCAATTTCCAAGATTTTCTCCTGACTTTGTTTTGTAGTTTTGTGGCACTAACAAGTCACCATGTTCATTGTAATACTCTAAAGCTAGTTTGTACCATTTACTAAATACCTCTTCTGGAGATGCTAATTCATTTATTTCATGTTCAAGGTTTACAAAATCACTAACTGAACTTTCAACTTGCAAGAAACCCTGTAAGAGTTTTTCTTCTTCGTCTTCCGATTCCTCCAATCTCCTTTGTCTTGTTGCCTCATCTATTTTTATATTCCATAAATCTATCTTGGAACCTAGTCTTAAAATTTCTTCTATTACTTTTTTATTTTTGATACTATCTAATTCTTCTGAATTATTAAAATATTTAATATAACGATATAAAATAACATTTAATTTTAAAGCGTAATTTTTTTCTTCTAAAATATTACTGTTCTTGTTTGGAAGCTTACCACCGTTATCATTTATCCAATCTATAATCGCTTTTAAATCATCTAAATCATTTATTGGGGATTGGTCTTTTTTTAGGTTAACAGTATTTATATTGTTAACTAAATCCATTACTATTGGACGGTCTTCCTCAGTAAATACATGACGATCAGGATAAGAATGAAT
>CAKOSN010000009.1 GCA_934102255.1 uncultured Bacilli bacterium
TTCATAGACTGATAATACCATGTACTATCTTCTATGACTTTTGATTTTTCATCTAACACTTCTTTAATAAATATATTACTTTTAGTCATATAACTTTGTTCTTTATCACTCCATAAATCTAAATTAGTGAAGAATATTTGATCGTCATAGTCATAACCTAAAAAATAATATTTGTTATCATCAAGTCCAATAAATGCTTGACCTTTTTTAAGTTCATCTTTCAAGTTCATCACTTCCTAAACTTCTATCTCTATCATCATTAAATTGACATTGTAAACAACCGTAAGCACATATTTTATATTCATTATCATCAAGAGTTATATAATCTTCTAAATTATGATCTACTATTTCCTTTTTTAAAGTAATAAAATCATCTTCTAAAAAATCATAATCTTCTTTAAGTTCTTTCCAATCATTATAATCAATATGACACATATTTGATTCACTCTCACAAACTCTATCATATATGTATTGTAATAATGGACTTAAATTACTTACTCTTGCTAAATTAAATTCATCTCCATTATGTTGTTTCAATAATTTATATAAACTTTTTTTAATTTCTTCATCATTAAAATCATTATAATTACAGTCCAAATCACTGATATTATAATAATCAATTACATTAGCAGTAAGATTATTTTCTTTATCTTCTACCTCATAATGAACATATAAATCATCTTCGTCATTCCAATAATTTAATATATTATATTTATAATTACTCATAATTATCTTTCCATATCTTGTGTTTCTTCTTTTTTATCAGATAATTCATGAACTTGTCCATCAGCAGAGTAAATTTTATTATACTTTTTATCAATAATTTCAAATCCTAAAATATCGATAGCCTTATCTTTGTATTTTTTACCATCTCTTTCAACTTCTTTTGAATAAGTTGCAATTCTTCCTTTTACTGAAATCCAATCTCCCTTTTGAATTTCTTTACCATAAGAATTTATCAATTCTCCCCTTAATAAAATAGGAACAAATTGTGTATTCCCATTATTATTTTGTGCTAAATCAAATCTTAACATTTGTTTACCATTTTTATTTACATAAACATCACTAATATTAGCAACATTCCCTTCTAGTTCAAAACTATTTCTTGAATTTCTTAATTCTTTTTCTACTTCATTATTCATCTTTCTATTTCCTCCTTATTTTTATTAAATTTTTCTATTATTTTTTTATATAGTTTTAAATCAGTACCATCTACACATTCTATATCACAATTATTTTTTTCCAAAAACAATAAGAAATTGAGAGTTTCTACTACATCTCTTGATAAGTGTTTTATATCATTAACTATAATTTTTGAATATTCCCCACTTTCAATATCATTTTTAAGTAATTTTAATTCTTTTCTATCATTCATGTGTAAATGATTATCTACTTTGTCTATATAGACAGTGTAATCATAATTTTTTAATAAGCACCAATCACTTATTTTATTTAAAAAATATTCTATTGAATGTTTATTTTGATTTTTAAAACAAGCATAAAATGCTACCTTTTCCATAATATTTCCTTTCTTTATTATCTTCTTGCATAAGTTGACCATCCACTATCACAACCTATTTGTTTATATATAGAATATCCTTTTCCTGATCTAGGTAATATATTCCATGCGTTATTATATAAACCCATTACTTTCGAATAATTACCTGAACACTCCAATGCCCATCCAGCATTAACACAAAAATCATAACCATTAGCTCTTAATTTATCTAATTGATAATTATTGTTATTATTTCCTGATGAACCAAAAGATGCAATACAATTATACTCTGAAATATTAATAGTAAATCCAACAGTTCTATCAGGTTGATACCAAGTTTCCCATGGACTAAAACCACTAACATAGTAAAAATTACTATCATATCCTAATGCTCCTGCATTTGTATTAGGGGTTTGTATATATGCACCAAACTTATTGTATGTAGTCAATCTATGAGAACCATTTAAATAGAAATGTGCTTCGTAGGTATTTTTTGACCAACTAGGTTTAAATTCTAATGAACCAGTTCCTACTGTCATAGTTTGGTCATAACTTGTATTTGTTCCAGCACTTGCATTGGCAACTACCCTAACACTTGAACCATAATCTACATTTTGACACCAATCAGTAACTGAATTAGCAACTAATTGATTATTAATATAGACATTAAATGTATAACCAGATAATCCTGAATTATATTGTGTTCCATCAATAACTGGATTTACATCAACATTGTATTTATTAATGCTCCAATTAGCATAAATAGTTTTATTCTCAATACTATCAACATTAATAGTTCTATCTATACTATTCGTTCCATTTGAATTAAAACTATAATTACTAAATGTATAACCAGTTCTATTAGGAAGTGGTAATGTTATTTGATTATTAATAACTTTAACATTATTATTTCTATTAAAATAACCACCATTTGCATTTAATGTAATATTATGACTTTTTGTTATATTAATTGTTTCTAATTTTTTTCTACTATTAAAATAAGCATGAGTACAATTAATTGTCATACATAATGAAATTAGTAGTAAAACAAAAATAAGTATCCTATTTCTTCTCATTTTGTTTGTCCTTTCTTTTAATTAAGTAATCTACAAATAAATCAATAATTCCTATGCTTAATAAAATCTTTAAAATATATTTATGTCTAAATATAAAATCTGCATAATAACCTAGTAAAGGAATACTCCAATTAGTACCTCTTCCTAAAACTTGAGTGTTACTTACAATAGAACTATCATAAGAATTATTTGCATCTCCCTTTGTAATAAAGCCATTATCTAAATGCTCAACAACTCTATGTGATATAATATGGTCTTTCAATTCGTAAACAAGTATGTCTTTCTCTTTAAAATCATTTATATCTATTTCCTCATAGTATAATAAACCACCAACTTTAAGAGTCGGTTCCATACTACCAGAAATAACTACCAAAGGATTATATCCAAATAACTTTGGTATAAATATTATTAAATACATTAATAAAAATAAATATATTATCTTTATAAATATTTCTTTTAAAAATCTCATTTTAATTACCAAACATTGTTTGCTTGATCGTATTGAATTGTATCTATTGTAATAGTTAATGTATATGTTGCATTATCATATCCATCTCCTGTTGAAGTAAAAGTAATTGTTTTACCATCATTTGAAATATTTTCTTGTAATGATGATTCAATATTTGAATTAAATGTAACACCACTTATAAATGAATTAGTTTCTTCATTTGGTTTTAAAACTTTTTTATTTGATTTAGTACCATAGTAGAAATATCCATCATTTGCTTTTTCCCAACCATCATTAAAATTAATTATTGATGCTCTATTTCCTTTTGAGTCAGTAATTGATATTTCCTTACCATTATGATTAACCCATTTTTCAGTATAAGAGGCTCTTACTGCCATATTTATACTACCTGTATTTGTTACCTTTACTTCTTTTGTTGTTGTTGTACCTGGTGTCCATGCTGTTGGTGATACAAAATTCTCAACTATTTTATTTTGATATAATGGTGTTGTAAAAATATTAGTTATCTTTGATGTTGTTGTGAAATATGCTAATGTTCCACACAATGTTGTAACCATACAAGCACCTAATACAAATATCAATTTTTTCTTTGTTTTTTTATTATCTTTATTTTTCTTTTTCATAATCTTTCCTCCTAATAATTTTCTATACTTTCTAAATTTGCAACTAAAACAATTTGATTATTAGTTCCACTAACACAAGTTATAAGTGTAATATCAGAACTATTTTTTTTACTTAATTTAACTGTTCCAGTTTTCTCAACTTCATATTTTTTAATTACTTTATATACATATTTATTATTCTTATAAAAAAAATAAACCTCATCATTTAGATTAAGTTTATTCAAATTTTTAAAATATGAAATATAACTATTACCAGAATGGGAAGCTAACATTATATGACTATTATCTTCCTCATCTGGCATAGTTGTTTCTTTTAAAGTGTAAATATTTCTATTTACATTATTATAAGAACTATTCTTATCAACAATTCCTCTCTTTAATTTTATTTTAGGTATTTCCAATACTGCAATATAATCAATTTTTTCTTTGGGAACAGGCTTTTCTTCTTCTATCTCTTTTTGAGGTGTTTCAATGATCTCGTCCTCCACTTTAAAATAATCTTCTATTAATCCATCATTAATACTATCCTGTTTTTCATTATTATATTGATTATAAATTAAATAAGATGATCCTAAAAAAATAAAAAAGACTCCAATCATTATTAATATTGAATATCTCTTATTTTTTATTTTGTTTTTTCTTTTTGAATGTTCCATAAATGACTATTCCTCCACCAATAACTATAAGAGTTGCCATTCCTAATGGTATGTAATCATTTTTAAGTGTATTTGGAACTTCAACTATGATTTTATCATCACTCATTGTTGATTTAACAACTTTTCCATCTTCAAGAATTTCAAACCACATTTTTTCATCGTTCAATGTATATCCAGCAGGTGCTTCTTTCTCTAAAATATAATATTTTCCATATTTTAAATTTTCAATAATAATTTTACCTTTTTCATCTGTTCTACCACTAAATATTAACTCATCTTTTTCATTATAGATTTCGACTAATGTATTTGGTAGTGGTGTTCCATCTGATACATCTACTTTTGTAAATTCAAGTGTTCCAGTAATATCATCATCTTTCATTGTTGATTTTATTACTTCTCCATTCTCTTTAATTTCAAATGACATTTTTTCCTCATTAAGTTTATAACCTTCAGGTGCTTCTTTCTCTAAAATATAATATTTACCCTGTGGTAATTTATCAATAATAATTTTACCTTTTTCATCTGTTCTACCACTAAATACTAACTTATCTTCATCAGTATATATTTCAATAAGAGTATTAGGTAGTGTTTTAGATTCAGAAATATCAGTTTTAGTAAACTCTAATTTACCAGTCTTTAAATAATTTAGTAATGTTTTAGAATAAACAATTACTGGTGTATATTGATCTTTATAAATAAGTTCTACATTATATTTATTTGTATCTAATACATAGTTATCTAATGTTTTAGTTTCTTTAATATAATATTTTCCTAAATATAATTCATTAAATATAATATTACCATCTTTGTCAGTTTCTTTTTCTTGAATTAAAGTATCTTTCTTATAAATTACTTTATCATTCCATACTATATCTTCAAGTGCATATAATCCAAAACTAACACCACTTAATGATTGTTTTTTGAATATAAAACCTTTATCAGTTAATTCAGCAACTTCTCCAATTTTTTCTACTTTAATTTGACCTTTAACTCTTTGATTTTCAAAATTAGTATCAAAAATAATTCCATATTCAGAATCAGTTCTTAATTTAGAATCATCATCAATAGAAAATTCATGTGATACTTTATTCCATAAATAACCATCTAACTTTTGATCTACTTCTTCAAGTCTATATGTTCCAGTCATTAATGGGTAAGCAGTTGTAAATTCTCCATTTGAGTCAGTTTCCCATTCACAAATAGTTTTCTTATTTGGATATGTGATTGTTTGACAAACATATTTATTATTTTTAACATCAAATATTTTGAATTTAATATTTGCTCTTTTAATTACTTCTTTTGACTCTGCATCAATTTTTACTACTCTTAATTTAGCAGTAATTGGAGCATTAGAAATAACTTTCTTAACAACATTTCCAACATCTTTTACTTCTACTTTGAAATCTTTAATTTTTTCATGACCTTTTGTTGTAGTTAATTGTTTAATAGTGTATGTGCCATAAGGTAAAGTAAATCTAAATATGCCTTGATTATCAGTAGTAATTTCTTCGACTAATTCATTTTTATTATTATAAACTCCAAATTTAACTCCTACTTCAGGTGTCATTATGTTTGTTTTATCACTAGCATAAACTTTAGTAAATTCAAAATCTAATTTTATTACTTGTTCGAATACTTGTACAGTTGGATTTAAATTATCTTCAGTAATTTCAAAATAATATTTTGTACTATCCAATAAATAACCTTCTGAAGCTTTTTCCTCAAGTAAATAAAATCTTCCTAGTTCAGGTAGATAATCTGATGTATTAGTTCCATCTTCTTTTGTTGTAACGGAACCCATTCTTGTTCCATCTTCTTTATAAATGCCATAAACTGCTCCACCAAGAGTTGCTTCTCCCTGTGCTGTATTATTTCTAGTTTCCATATCCTTTTTATTAGGAGTAACTTTACCTCCAACTATTTTTAAAGTGAATTTAGATTTAACTGGATCATAATTACCAACTCTCATAACATTTTGTGAATGATCACTAAAATATACTATTGGTGGTATTTCATATTTAGTTGCAGTCTTTTCAAATGTAATACTTCCTTCTCCAACTTCATTAGCAGTAATAGATAAAGTATTTCCATTGATTGATGCACTAACTTTATTTGTACCAGTAATTTTGTAATTACTTAATACATTGTTTGAATCATTTAAATTTGTTGTACTTCCAATTGGTACAATCTTTCCACTTTCAAATTGTGGAGTTTTATAATGGTTTGCTACTAATCTTTCCATTTCTGCTATTTCACTATCATATTTAGATATTCTATTACCATTCAAAGTATTAGTAAAGTAAATGTCAGATTCAGGGTTAGTAGTTCTCCAAATCATAACTTGTGTAATGGCATACCATTTATTATTACTATGGTCATATCCATTATCGTTATATTGGTATCCATAATAAGCAAGTAAAGAAATTCTTTCCCATTGTGCTTCACTCATACCTAATATTTTTGCATAATCACTTCTTACTACATCATAGTAAGGTAAATTATTATTTATATCAGTATATGGTTGTAAACAATAAACAAATTTATTATCTTCACTTCGTCTAATAAAAGCGGCTTGCTGATACTTAATGTATCCATCATTTCTAACTTTTTTAATATAAATACCTTGTATTTTTTCACTAGGCCAAATTGCTTGACCAGTGTATTTTTCAGCATGAACATTTTGCACACTAAAAATTGACGCTAAAAAAAGTATGCCCATTAAAGCATACTTAAAATACTTATTCTTCATATCTTATTCCTTTCATTAATTTCTTACTCTAAGCATATCTCCCAAATAATTACCTGAATAACTATTAATGTTGGTACAAGAAAAACTTGTAATATCTTCAATACTATTTCCTGCATCAATACATGCTTGATGAGCATTTTCAAAACTTCCATAATCTTTAATTGAATAGTCAACCCTAGCCCAAGACCACATTGGAGAATTATAGTAATCATATTCACTAATTCCTAATTCTTCCCATGCAGTTTTTACTTTTTGTTCTTCTGCTTGTTGTTGAGGTTTTTCTTCCACTTTATTATTTTGAGCATTAGAATTATATTCTACCTTTTTCTTATTTTCTACCTTTGGTGTATCCTGTATTGTCTTATTTGATTCTGCTTTTGGTGTTTCAATATTAGAAGTATCACTTTCATTATTATCATTTTTTGAAGTGTCACTAGTTTTTTCTTCCATGACTTCATCTTCCTTACTCTCACTATCATTAGTAATATCTTCCTTTTTTAGTTCATCAATTCTTTCATTTTTATTAGTATCCATAACTCCTGTTGAAAAATCTTTTTTACATATATAATATCCAACACTTATTAAAGATACAATTACAAGTAATAATATAACGATATAGACTCTTTTATTTTTTGCTCTCATAACTATATAACCTCCCTATTAAGACTTAAATATAAGCAAATAAATATCCAAATATAACGATTTTTATCTACTCTATTTATCACTCAAAAAAACAAATTTTGCAAGAGTTTTATTTCATTTTATGGAATTTTCATTTTTTTAAATATCATATTTAAAACACCTCCTATCATATTTTTAGTTTTTTTATAATGAGATCCCTATAAACTCATAAATAATTGCAATAAAAAAAGGAGCGTAAAACTCCCTATATGATTGCTATAAATTAAAATTTTTACTTATAAACTACAATGTTAAATACTATTCCAAATCTTATAACTGCACTATCTTTTACGATTCTAAAAGCATCTTTACCCATACCAAATTTATCTCTAACTGATACTTCACTTTTGCCACATAAAAGACAATCATTAATATAAGCATTTTCAATTTTAGACATTATAGAATATAACTGATTTAATTGATAATTGAATTCGTTGTATGCAAGTTCATTATCAAAGTTAAATTCTACTTCCGTTCCAACTGGATCTGACTTACGATTAGTAAACATTTCATATTTAGGAGAATAATCTGGTGTAAGTCTAGCATGATAACCATTTATGTATTTGTTTCTTGCAATTTTAAACTCCTTTAATTTCTCCATAACCTTTTCAAATGTTCTATCAACATCATAAGGTTTCATATCCTCTCTTGTTAGCATTAGATTATCTGCATAATCTTCTTTGATTTGTATGCTTTGATTCATAGCAATCACCCTTTCATAAATTAAAAGAGAGAAATAAACCATATAACACAGTAAATTTCTCTCTTGAATTTAACTTAACAACTTTTTTAAAGGATTTAAAAGACACTCTACTATTTTTAGTAAACTTGAAGCTATTAATATATTTTGTTAATTGTAATAAATAATAACTGTTCATTTTTAATCCCCCTATTTTCAAAAAAAGAGCAGAAAGGTGTAGTATAAAAAATCTTAATAGAAATACATACTACTTTTCTACTCTTTAAATATTCTTTTTCAATCGTGTTTCCTCGCATGAATAAACACCAAATTAATTGAGTTTTATTCTATAATTTTTGAAAAAGGTTGTCAAGTATTTTTTTCAAAATGAATAAAAAAAGCAAGAAAGGGTTGTTCTCTCTTGCATAATTATTTCATTTTACTATATTTTAACACTTGACAATCGGAAGTCAAGTCAATTTTGGACTTATTTGGACGAATTTGGACTTATTTGGGAGATTGGTAAAAATCTCTATTTTTCTTCGTTTAAAATGCCATTAATCCTATTTTCTATATCTAAAAATATAGCTTTTATATCTGTATCAGTAAACCATTTTTTTAATTTATCATATATATTATTTGCATCTTCTTCTTTTAATATTCTTCCACTATAAATTCCACTAATATAATTATTAGTTTCTTTATTTGTTATAATGGAATTATATTCATATATATCTTTATAGGTTAATTCTTTGACTATATAATTTTCATCAAGCATATTCTCATCTGCTATTTTGTAGTTAAATAAGTATATATCAATACAATAATTTTCCTTTTTTATTTCATCATGATTGATAAGAGTATCATTAAAAGTACTTTTATCAATTTTATTTGCCTTTGTATCAATTAGTTTTTTTTGTTCTATTTTGTAATTATCAAGAGTTCCTAAATTTGGTATTTCTTTTAAAAGTTTATTATATTCCCTTTCTAAAAGAACTTCATTTGAGTCATTATATTTTTGACACAAGTTTTCAAATATCTCATTCAACATTGTAAATTACTCCTTTTAAATAAGTTTGTTTCAATTAGTGAACTTATTGTACCACAAATCTAAATAAGCAAACAATTTTTATTAATAGTTTATTATAAAAATTTAATTTTATAATATAAACTATTTATTATTTTATTTCTTGATAGTTTATTAATAAAATAAGCAATAGTTATAGTTTCAAAAACGACCAATAAAATTATTACTTCGTTAAAAAATCCAGGACTCATCATAGTTAATGCTAAATCTTTTGGAATTTCTAATGAGTTACAAAGTGCATTTGCAATGTCTATATCAACTTTAAATAAATCTAAACCAAAGCAAATTGCAATAAAGAATACAAATGTTAAAATTACTGACTTACATAAAATTCTTAAAATATCTGTAGAACTAAACATATTATCTCACCTCTCAATTCAATTATACCATACATTTTATATTTTTAGGTAATAGCCCGACACTTTTTAAAAATCTTTTTTTTATTTGAGAAAATTATTTAAGAGGTGTGATATACATGTACGATAGAATGAAAACTTTAAGAGAATACTATGACAATACACAAAATGAAATAGCAGAAAAACTTGATGTTAGTAGATCTACATATGCTGGCTGGGAAAATAATATTGATTTTATTCCACTTGATAAATTAAATGATTTTTGTAACTACTATCATGTTAGTTTAGATTATATATGTAAATTATCAGATAATAAAACTAAAGAAATATTAAACGATAAAATAGATATAAATGTTTTAGCAAATAATTTACTTACTATTAGAAAGAAACATAACGACACTCAAGAAAAGATAGCTGACATAATTAAAGTCGATCAATCTAACTATTCAAAATACGAAAAAGGAAAATTCTTAATTCATACCTTACCATTAATTGAGTTTGCTAAATACTATAATGTATCTATGGATTACCTATGTGGTAAAACATTGAATCAAAAATTTTAAAAAATTAGAAAAAATTTGAAAAAAATTAATTTAGTTGTATTATTAGTTGTATTATATATTTGTCAGTTGATTAAGTAGTACAACTTATGTAGTAGAAATCAACTGCAAATATTGAGTTGATTTTTTTTACTTTAAAAGCAGATATTATTGAACCAATATCTGCTTTTTTAATTACCCCAGTCAATGTATCCTTTATCAGTTAGATTTTTACATTTCAAAAATATTTTATATGATGTTTCGCAATTATGCATTTGGTCTTGTGGATCCTCAAAATATGGATCTATTTTTACATATACATCACAATATGATTTATCATCAACATCTTTTAGTTCTTCTTTTTTAATATATCCATTATTAATTAGAAAAGAAGAATTATAATACATACCAGCACCTTTAGGTTCTTTGTTGTTATTTGTAATAGGACATTTAGGATAACTTGCTTTAATATTCCATTCAACTGCTTTTTTTACACTTTCTCTTATTTCATCATATCTTTTTTCGTATTTTACTTTAAATTTCTTATCATTGTTATTTTTTATTATTAAAATACTAGATATAACAATAATAACTAATAAAAGTATTGTAAAAATTATATATATTCTTTTTTTCATAGATTCTCCTTTTATTTTTGTAAATTCCAATTTTCACCATTATCATAACTTACAAATATTAATTCTTTATCTTCATAATTATCTTTGCTAGAATTTAACTGATATACAGAACATTTTATTTTTAAAATACTATTTTCAAAATAAGGCATTTTTTCTATAGTAATATAATCTGCATTTTCATTTTTATAATTTACTTTTGAATTTTTAAAACTTCTACCACCATCATTTGATACATATAAACTAATTGCATTTTCACTTAGCATTATTTTATCATTTTTAGATGCAAACATTAAATCTTCGTTTAATATAACATATTTTGCATCTTGTGATACTTGAATTGGTTCATTTGTTATTGTGTAATACTTTTTACCATTATCTTTGCTCTTATTTACTTGTACTAAAATATTTTGTCCTAAAACATCATCAAGTTTTGAAAATCTATAAATTGTTTTATCAAGTTTTTTTTCATAAAGAGTTTGCATATCTTCTGGTAATAAATAATTATCATTTTCGTTTATGCTTGATTCTAAATAATTATCTTCATAACTTGTTTTATTAGTTATTTTGCCATTTTTATCTTTTATATAAAATTCTTTTATTTTCTTTTCTTCTTTACCATTTTTATCATAGAACACATACTCAGCTTCTATTGGCGTTTCTGGATTAGTTATTGGGTCATATCCACCTTTACCAAAATAACCATGTACTTTTACCTTTGTTCCCATTAAGAACGGACCATAATAATCATAATAATCTACATCAACTTTTAAAAATGAACTTACAACCGCCACATATTCTTTGCCATATAAAGTTACTCTATGCTCTGGTTTATAACTAAATGCAGCAGTAATAAAAATAATAGGTGAGAAAATTAATACCAAAACTATTAATGGTATTAATGCTAGAAAAAATAAACCAACTGCTTTATATATGTTCCCAACTGCTTTTGAAAATTGTTCAAACATACCAATTATAAAACCTACTATTGAAATAATAAAAATTAATATAATTACCCATAACCTAAATCTTATATTTAATAAATATAATAAATAATTAAATATTATATTAAATACTATAAAAATTAATGCTGAAATTAATATTTTTCCTTTTAATTTATCAATAATCTTTTTCAAATTTCATCACCCCTATTCTAAAATTATTCCTTTGTCATAGTCATTTAAATAATCATCTTTTAATATCAATTTATTATTTCTAACAACAAAATGTGTCTCGCTAGGTATTTTTAAATTATCTTTGTTTATAGTAATTTCTTTTCTATAATAAGTTAATTCATCATTTTCAATTTTAAAAGTACCGCTTGATTTTTCAATAACTTCTTTATCATTATAAACTGATAATTCTGCTTTCCAAGATAAGTTTTCTGATAGTATATCTGATTTATCTAAAAATGCTACCGAAAAAGAATTATCTTTGCTTTTAAAAATATGAAATTGTAAAAGTCCACCTAATTTAGTTGTATATTCTTTAATTTCTAATTCATTACAATAATTTCCATTCCTTATTCCATAAGTTATATTATTATATAATAATCTATTTTTTACTGAGTAATCAACTATTGTAATATTAGTGTTTTTATCATAATAATATATAGTATCATAGCAACTAATTTGTTTTAAACTGGATAAATAGTTTTTAACTTCTGATTTTAAAACATTGTTTCCTCTAAGATTTTTTATAGAGTAGTTATTTTCATTATTCTTTACAAAGAAAGAAAATTTAGGAGCACCAAGATTTATCAATTTATTTTCACCATTAAATTCATATCTGACATGAATAACATCATATCCAATGGGTAGTAATTTAAATAAAATTAAAGCAATAATACATCCAAAGATAATAAGTAAAATTTTATTTTTTTTCCTCATTTCCTTTTTTAATTTTTTTGTTTCTTCTTCTAATATTTTTTCAACATCAATATCTTTCTTTTTACTAATTTGTAAAATAGTATAAATATCTGTATCAAGTTCTTCTGCAAGTTTTTCAAGTAAAGTTATATCAGGTAATGATAATCCTCTTTCCCATTTACTAACTGCTTTATCAGTTATAAATAATTTTTTCCCTAATTCATCTTGAGTTAGACCTTTTTCTTTTCTAAGAGATGCTATCTTTTTTCCTATTTTATTATTATCCATAGTTCTTCACCTCATAATAATTATACTACATAAATATTATTTTTTTCTCGACCGTTAGTTTAGTAATGCTTTTTTTATAAATAAAAGAAAATTTCAATCTAATTATATATCTTTTGTTAATAATTATCAATTCACTTACTACAATTCAAAGTCATCTAAAAATAAATCATCTTCTTTCCATAATTCATCAGGTTGGTTATTTAACTTATTAATATTACTTATAATGGCATTTTTAAAGTACCCAAATTTGTTTTCTATTGGATTATCTTCTTCGTCTTTAAAACCTCTACTAACAACTCTTGGTATTATGTAGTGAATATATGTTAATAAATCTTTATATGAATTACCATCTTTTAATAAATTATTAAATAACTTATCATAATAAAATACTTGAGTATCATCTTCTTTTATATAGCCTCTTTCAATTAATTCTAGCGTTAATATATTATGTTCCTCAGAAATAAAAAAAGACGATATTTTGGTTTTATCGTCTTTATCTATTTGTTTATTAGTATTTATTTTATTAGTATTTATTTGTGTTGGTTCTTCCATATCTGGCTCATCCATATATGGAATATCCGTAGCTGGATTATTTTCTTTTTCTAATTCAATAATGTGAGGTATTTCATAAATAAGATAATTATATTCAAAATAACCTTTATCTCCTCTAACTTTTTCAATTTCTAAATAATGATGTTCCTGAAGTTCTTTTAATATAGATCTTATTCCATCTCGACCTTCCTTACTAATGGCACATAATCCATTAAGTGAATAATCCCAATCTTCGGGTAGTGACAGCATAAATGATAACAAGCCTTTGGCTTTATATGATAATTTTTTATCTCTTAAGTGACAATTACTCATTACTGTATAATTTTTATTCTTTTCTATTTTAAAAACTGACATTCAAACACCTTCTTTCGCAAAATAAAAACTAGAATAAATCTAGTTTTGTTGTAATATTCTTATATATTGAATAACTTTCTTCCATATTATTACATTCATAATAAAATAATATTTTTATTTTATTATCTTTCAATAAAACTTTTTCTACAATATAAGTATTATTTTTCTTTATTAAGTTAAAAACATAAAAATCACCATTTTTTAAATCTAAATTATTATTTTCTAAAATTATTTCTTTCATAAATCACTACCTCTTAAATTTTACGGAATTTATTATTAATTCTTGTGAATCAGTCATTTTAGTGACTTGAATATTATCTACAAATCTTTCTAAAAATTGTTGTTTTTCTTTATTAGTTAAATACTCCCAATTTAATTTTATATTTGAAACTAAATCCTTTATTTCATCAAAAGTAAATTCTTCCTTTTCTTCGTTTAAAGTTTTCTCAATATTACTTAAACTAGTATTTAAACTTTTCAATGAATTATCAATTTCATTACTCATTTCTCTATAATCATCTATCCCTAATAATTCATTAATAAATTGTGTTCTAATTTTTTTCTTTCTATTATTCAGTTTTGCAATTTGATTATTCAAATTTTGAATTTTTTTCTTATTTTCATTTAAAACTTTATTTTCTTTCATTATACTTTTATCTGGTTTCATTATTTCTAACGACTCTAAATACTTTAAAAAACTTTCTTCTACTTTCGTATGTGAAAATCCTCCACATTCACAAAAACCCCTAGCAGAATTATTACACCTATAAGTTATATAAAGCTTGCCATGTTGCGTTTGCTGTCTTGCTGATATATTGCCTCCACATTTTCCACATTTTATTATATGAAAATAATAAGAATTTTCACTTGGATATCTTCTAACACAATAATGTTTTCTAGTTGCTACTATTGAATTTGCTCTATTCCATTTATCAATATCAACAATTGGTTCAATATTATTTCCATCAACAGTAAAACTTTTGTCTTTTAATTTCTCCGTAACACCATACCTAACTTTTCCTAAATATAAAGGATTTTCTAATATTGACTTTATAGTTGAAGATGCCCAATGTCCACCTCGTTTAGTAGGTACTTTTTCTGCATTAAACAATTTTGCAATTTTTAAATATGATTTTCCATCTATATATTCATCAAATATTCTATTAACAATTTCTTTTTCAAGATCATTAACAACTAAAACTTTTTCTCCAACAATATAGTCATATCCATAAACGCCATTTGTGTTTGTATAATTTCCTTCTCTCGTTTTTTGCTCATATCCAAAAGATACTCTTTCAGCAAGATTTTCTCTCTCAAATTCTGCAAATATTCCTATTATTTTTACAAACATTCTACCAACTGCATTAGAAGTATCTATTTTTTCAGTTTGAGAATTAAAAGTACAATTATGCTTTTCAAATAATTCAATTAAATATATTAAATCTTTTGTACTACGAGTCAATCTATCTAATTTATAAATTAAAATGTTATTAATTTTTCCATTTTTTACATCATCAAGCATTCTTTTTACTTCTGGTCTGCCTTCAAGATTTTTACCACTAATACCATCATCCACATAATAATCGTGTATATCCCAATCATTTGCCTCAGCATATTTTGTTAATTTTTCTCGTTGAGCATGAATTGAAAATCCATCTTTAGCTTGATCTTCAGTCGAAACACGAATGTATATACCTGTAATTATTCTTTCGTCCATTTCTATCTCTCCTATTCTCAAATAGTTTTGATATTGGTACTACTTAAAATTCTAGGAATACTAGTTTGTAAAAAGAATTTCATTATTTCTAACTGGATGTTTCTCGTGATTACTTCTTCTTTCATACTTATCCCCACTTTCTAATTAAGTATAGATAAGCACTTTGAAAAATATGCAGTTTAATTATAATTACTTTCTTTTAAGTAAATAAAAAATAGATTTATTGTTAAATTTAAATACCATACTAGTAGTATTTATGTTTAACTATAATAATCTATTATTGTAAAATTTATATACGACTTTATTAGTATTAACTAACCAAAATTTATTTGGAGTATCAACACGTAAATAGTCTTCATATTTAGAGGAAAACTTTAATATCTCTTCATGCTTTAATAACTCTTTTGCAATAATTGCCATATCATAAGCCGTAGAATAATGCCCTTCTTCATCAAGACCTGTACAGTTTTTAAACTGGGTATTTTTAAGTCCTAAAGACTTTACTTTCTTATTCATTTCTTTAACAAAATCTATTTCTGTTCCTTTTAAAAACTCAGCCATTGCAACAGTTGCATCTGTCGTTGTTACTAAAAAGCAGTAAAAAATCTTTTAAATTTAAGCTACTGTTATTGTAGCCAACTATATTCAATTTAAAATGTAACATTACCTTATGAGTATCTTCATCTTCTTCTGATTCAAGTCTTTCTACTAATATAGTATCTAATATTGATCCAAATATTCTAAATACACTTTCATCATCTTCTAAAATCATAACGTGTATCTTTTTAAAAAAATCATCAATATTAGATTTATAATCAACTTCCGAGTTCATTGATAAATAACTTTGTTTTTTCTTATCTAATACGGATAATTCATTATTATATTTTTCTCTTGCTTCATTATATTCATCTCCCTCAATTTCCTTTCTTGCTCTCATATTAATTAACTCTGCCCTAGCATTTTTTATTTCTTCTATCTTTTTATCAACTTCATTTATTTCTCTTGAATAGTCAGATTTACTTTCGGTTTCACTAACTAAACTATAAATTTCTTTCATCATATCATTTTCTTTATCCAAAATGTTTTTTGCAACTATTTTGAATATATCTAATAATTCTTGATAATGAATAATTGGTGTTTTGCAACCATTTACTTTTTCTCTGCCATATTTTCTATAATTTGAACATCCCCAATATTTGCTTTCATAACCTGTCCTTTTATTTTTATAACTACCTTTTATAAATGTTGCTCCATCATGAAAACATTTAATTTTACCTGATAAAGCATATCTCATATCAGTTCTAGTTTGACATTTATAATTATTAGCATTTTTATTCAATATCTCATTACATTTATCCCAAAGTTCTTCTGATACTATTGGTGGACAAGTTTCATTATCTTTATAAACTATCCATTCATCAGGTTTAAATCTAATTCTCTTTTTTGAATGATAATCAACAGTAGTCTCTTTATGAGCACAAAAGTAACCTTTATATTTTGGGTTTCTTATTATTCTACCAATAACAGTTCCTGCTAATGGTTTGTTAGTTTTACTAACAATATTATATTCATTATATAAATAATGTCCTAACCTAGCAGTCCCCATTTCTCCTTTTGAGTATTCATTAAAAATTAATCTAATTAATTCTGCTTCTTCTTCTACTATTTCTAATTTTCCTTTATTTTTTCTATAACCATAAAAATTATCATTACCAGGCACTACACCTTTTTCAACACTTCTTTTATATCCAAATCTAATTCTTTCTGATAACTTTCTAATTTCATCTTGTGCAATACTTGACATAATAGTTAAACGAAGTTCTGAATCTGAATCAAAAGTATTAATATTATCATTTAAGAAATATACACCAACACCATAAGATAATAACTCTTGTGTATATTGAATACTATCAACAGTATTTCTTGAAAATCTTGATATTTCTTTTGTTAATATTAAATTAAACATACCTTTTTTTGCGTCATTTACCATTTTAAGAAAATTATCTCTTTTATTGACACTTGTTCCACTTATACCCTCATCAACATATCCAGGCACAAAAATCCAATTTGTTTGCGATTTAATATAATTTTCAAAATACATTACTTGATTTTCTAGTGAATTTAATTGTTCTTCGTGATCAGTTGATACACGAGCATAAAATGTAACACGAAGTGGTAAATCTATAAGTTTTTTACCCTGTGCTAAAACATTTCTAATTGAGTACAAATTCAGTATCATCGTTTACTCCTCCCTTTTATATCGGAATTTTAACTATCATGTTTGTCATATCTTCCTTTTTTTCAAATTTACTATCTAACTTAATAATATCTTCATCTAACTTTTTAATAATGCTATTACATTGAGAAAAATCTATTACACCTTTTTTACAAAGTTCATTGATAATTGCCTTTTGAATTTCCTTTTTTGCAATATCAATGGAAGGATTATTATTCAAAGTTTCTCCTCCTCATTTAAACATATTTGAATAAATGAAAAAAAGAACTCAAATATTGAGCCTTTAACAATAATTTAAAAACTCAATATTTTTGATGAAGACATAATAATCCATAAAATGTCATATAAAATATTAAGTTTTCAAATAACATTTTATGGATTTAATTTTAGTTTTTATATTTTTTTATCATATTCGCTATATCAAATCCACTAGACTTTGAGTCAAAAGATATAATTGTAATTTTATTTTCAAAGTAAGTTTCATTATCATATCTAATGATTATTTCACTAAATACATCTAATTTTTCATTATAATCAAGTTTTTCAAATTGTGAATCGAGTTTTATATCTTCATCATTATAAATAATTCCCAGAACATTTCCATTATCTTCATAAGCATCTTTTGTATTAGTTAAACCGTTATAAAGCATAACAAAATATTCTAATAATATTGTACAAGCATTTTCAGACAATCCTACCATATCTAATGTAAATATTTTAATATCATTATCTTCTATCAAATCAGGGTTTGCCTCGTTTTTATCATTTATTTGATTATTGTTTAATAAACCAAATATATAGATAAGAAATTTTAATTTAGTTATATCATCTTTATTTTCAATTTCTTCTATTAATTTTTTAACATTTTCAGTAGTTTCAGTAATATACATAATATCATTCCTCCCTAAATATTACTTTTAATTTCATCAAATATTTTGTTTGTTATTTTTTCTCCAATTATTTCAGTCATCTCTAACTCTTGTGAATCTAAATTTAATTGTTCAATAAAGTTATTTACTGCGATAATCGTAGATACTCTATCAGGACTATCTTCTATTGTACTTTCAATCATATCTTCAACAATATCAAATAGCCAAGTTTTTAGTCTGTTGTTTAATATTATTTTTCCTTCCATAAAACAACTCCTTTCACAAGACCGAAATAAAGCCTTTTTAAGAGGTTTTATTTTTTAGTGCTTATAACTGTCCAACCTCAAATATCAAGTTTAATACCGACTAAATTAGATATATTTAACGGCTTTTTTTCTTCGTTCCATTTATCACTTAAAAAAGTGAATTTTGCAAGAGTTTTTTTGCAAAAAATCTAAAAAGTTTTATCTTTCTAATTCTTCATCATTTGTTTCCTCAACACTTCTAGTGTTTTCTTGTTTATCTAAATCAAGTTCACTATCAATTCGTGCCTTTTCTTTTTGGAGTTCTCTAATTCTATCTTGTTGTGTAAAAGGTTTATCAAGTTCTTCTTTAATATCAATAAGTTGTTTTTCATTATAAGCAATTTGCTCTTTAACAGTGTTTATTTTATTATCAAAACTTTTAAGCATATTTTCTAATTTATAAATATTTCCTATTTCATCTAAATTGCTTATCTCAACTTTATATTTACCTGCACCTTTTATATATATGATAGGTTTGTACCATAATTCATCTTTTGTTCCAATAATATCAAATCCACTTATTTGTCCTAGTAAAGTTTCTTCTTTTATTTTTAATAATGAAAAACTTTCATATAACTTTGTACTAGCATCTTTTCTTGAATCATATATCTTATCTCTAATCATTATCATAAAGTTATCTCCTGATAAATCTTTAACATTTTTAATATCTTCTTCAAGACCATTTAAGTATTGATTTTGATATTTTAATTGTCTTGGTATTTCACTATTATATTTAGATTCAAGTTCAATATGAGATTTATCATATCTACTTTTAGATAAGTACAATTGCTTTAATTCATTTTCAACTTTAAACTTCTCTAATATTAATGGATTACCACTTGCAAGAGCTTTAACTTCAGCATAAGTAAGTGTATCCCTATCTAAATCTTCGGCAGTTCTTCCACCACCATTACTATTAGCCATTATTTGATTTATAAATGTTGATTTAGTTTGAATTAATTGATATGAATAAGCATCAAAACTACCTTCAGTTACATATCTATATATTTCAACTTCTTCATTTTGATTTCCCTGTCTTAATATTCTCCCTTCTCTTTGTTCTATATCAGATGGTCGCCATGGACAATCTAAATGATGTAAAGCAATTAATTTATCTTGAACATTCATACCTGCTCCCATTTTAGAAGTTGATCCTATAAGTATTCGTTTTGTTCCATTTCTCATATCTTCAAATAATTTCAATTTTTGTGGATTAGTTTTAGCATTATGAATAAACTCTATTTCTTCCTCTGGTACTCCTTTTGCAATTAATTTATTTTTAATATCATCATAAACATTAAAAGTACCATCATTTCTAGGTGTTGATAAATCACAAAAGACAAGTTGTGTTAACTTGTCCTCTTTATTTTCCAACCATATTCTATAAATATTTTCTACTGCCATATTTATTTTTGAATTAGGTAAGTCTGGCATACTTGGATCTATCATTCGTAAATCTAGTGCTGCTTTTCTACCATCATTAGTAACAAGTAGCATATTATCTTCTCGTGGATCACAACCATTTCTAATTCTTTCACTTCGTTCTGCTAATTTATCTACATATTCTCCTAATTCTTCACTTTTAGGTGCTACTATTGTTTTATAATCTCCACCTTTTAATTTAGGTGTAGGTAAATCTAACATCTTTGAAGTTTTAATATCAGCAACTTCTTTAAATAGAGTCATCAATTCTGGAATATTAAAGAATTGAGCAAATCGTGCTTTCGTTCTAAAACCACTACCATCAGGAGCAATTTCAAAACTATTAACTACTTCTCCAAAAGTTGATGCCCATTCATCAAAATGTTCAAGTCCCATCTCTCTTAACCTATCAATTTGGAGATATTTTTGCATTGCAAATAATTCTCCCATTGAATTAGATATTGGAGTACCTGTTGCAAATACTGCACCTTTACCTCCGTTATTTTCAAGTATATAACTTATCTTCATAAATAAGTCAGTTGCTTTTTTACTTTCACTATTATTTATCCCTGCAACATTTCTTATCTTTGAATACATTGGTAAATTTTTAAACATATGTGCCTCATCAACTATTAATTCATCTACTCCAAGTTCTTCAAATGTTACTACATCATCTTTTGGTGCATCTAATAATGCCTTTAATTTAGTATCCATACTTGTTTTAATTTGTTCAAGTTTTTTAACACTTAAACCATCACCAGACTCTGCTTTTATTCTTTCAATAGCATTAACAACTTCATCAATTTGTTGTTCCATATGTTTTTGTTCATATTCTTTACTCATAGGAATTAATCCAAAACTAGAATGAGCAATTAAAACTGCATCCCATTCTCCTGTTGCAATTTTTCCCATAAGTTTTTTTCTTCTTGTTTTTTCAAAATCTTTTTGAGTTGCAACAAGTATATTTGCAGTGGGATATAATTTTAATATTTCATTTGCCCATTGTCCTAATAAATGATTAGGTACAACAAACATCGGCTTACTAACTATTCCTAGTCTTTTTAATTCCATAGCACTAGCAATGCATTCATAAGTTTTTCCTGCACCTACTGCATGAGCGAGTAAAGTATTACCACCATATAAAACACGAGCAACTGCATTTTTTTGATGTTCTCGGAGTTCTATATTTGGATTCATACCATCAAAAGTAAGATGACTACCATCAAACTCTCTTTCTCTCATACAATTAAATTGTTCATTGTAAAGTTTTGTTAGTCTATTTCTTCGATCTTCATCTTTCCAAATCCACTCTTTAAATTCTTGTTTTATAAGTTCTTGCTTTTCTCTTGCATTTGCAGTTTCAACAGGATTTACAACTCTCCTATCATCTTCTAATGTATCATATACAGTTACACTTTGAAGATTTAAAGCATTTTTAATTAAAGATAAAGCATCTGCTCTATCAGTTCCCCAAGTATTTGTGTTTTTAACTCCATAACCATATAAACCACTAGCTTGAAATAACCAAGTATTTACTTCTTTTGCATACTTTATTTTTAATCTACTTTTGTTCCAACTTTGAATATCTAATAATTCACAACAAAATTGATGATATATATCTTCTGGTATCCAAGTTGATCCTAACTTAACACTTATTTCATCATATTCAAGTGGTATAGGTTGTACTCTTTCAAGTGCCTCTATATTTTTATCATATTTATTATCTTCATTTATTGATTTGGCATAATTAAGTTTATGTTTTACATTACCACTTAAATATTCACTTGCTATAACCCAACCTTTATTAAAGTCATTAATCTTTTCAGGATCTTGATATATTAGATTATCAAGTTCTTCAATCATTTCATCTTCACTTTTTGGATATAATGTTTTCATATATTCAAAATCAACACAACCACGATTATTAAGTGAATACTTTAAAGCATCTTCTACATTTTCGGCACTCGTTATTACTTTACTTTTTCTTATTGTTCTTTTAGTAAAGACGTCTCCCTTTTCATATTTAGGTTTGTCATTTTCATCTTCATCATCTTTACTAACCTTATTTTCAATAGATGTAAGTAAATAATAATCTGGATCACTATCAAATGCTCTTGCATTTACACTATCATTAATATAACCATATCTTTTATAAAATTCATCATATTCTTTACTTAATTTTTCTTGTGCTAGTGATAATTCTTCATCACTACCATCACGAAGTTGAATATCAAATACTTCTCTTAAAGCATTTTTAACCTTACAAAGACCTATAATTCTTTTTGCCACCATACCTTCTTGAATAGAATATGGTACTAAACTAGAAAATGACCTTTGATAAATTATATCTTTACCATCTTTATTAATAATAGTAAAAGCATTATTCTTAATACTATCATCAGCATCTAAAACATCATAATCATTATCGTCATTATGAATAAAGTTTGTTTGTTCATAAATATTACTAGGTAAATGTTCTATTGCTTGATTCATTAAAACATTTATATCCTCATCTATTGGAGATAATGTATTGTCATAACCATAAGCAGTTGACTCTAGTTCCATTTTTCCAAGCATCATATTTGGATTATCAATATAATAATTATTTATTGTTATTCCATCTTCATATTCACTTGTATAAATCCACTTTTCATCACTTAAATCTTGTTTTAATTCATCTCTCTTTTTTAAGAAAATAATATCAGATGTTACCTTTGCATTTGCATTATTAGTAAATGTATTATTTGGTAATCTAATTGCACCTAAAAACTCTGCTCTTTTTGCAATATATTCCCTTACTCTTGTATCTTTCTTATCAAGTGTTCCATCAGTAGTTATAAAAGCAATTATTCCACCATCTCTAACTTTATCTAATGTTTTTTGAAAGAAGTAATCGTGAATTAAGAATCTATCTTTATATCTTTTATCATATACAGTATTACTTCCAAAAGGTACATTACCAACTGCAACATCAAATAATTCATCTGCTACTTTTGAATTTTCATAACCTGTTATTTCTATTTTTACATTTGGATATAGTTTTTTAGCAATTCTACCACTTATACTATCTAACTCTACACCATATAATTTAGATTTTTCAAATTCACTAGGTAATCTCCCAAAGAAATTACCAATAGCACAACTTGGCTCTAAAATATTTCCTTTTTCAAAACCAAATTGTTTTAAAGTTTTATATATGCCATCTATTGCAACATTTGGAGTATAAAAAGATGATAATGTTGAATGTGCAGCTGCTTTATATTCTTCATCATTTAATAGTAGTTTTAGTCTTTCTCTTTCACTTTTCCAATTATCTTTTCTTTCATCAAAAGCATCAGCAATTCCACCCCAACCTACATAACGAGATAAAATATCCTGTTCTTCTTTTGTTGCATTTCTATCTTCACTTTCTAATTGCTTTAATAGTTCTATTGCTTTTACATTATCTTCAAATCTTGATTTAGCACCAAAACTTGTATCAACTTTATCATCACTAATGTGATAATTAACTTTCGGATATTCTTCTTCTATTTCTTCTCCATTATTATTAAACTTTTGTTCTTCTATTATATTAGTTTCTATACCATCATGAGTTGGAATTATTTCAGCAGTAGTAACCTTATAATCAATATCATTATCTTCCACATCTTCAATAATAGAAGATACTTCTCTATCAATTTGTTCTAATTCTTGATTATCAATTTCATTTTGATCTACCAATTTTGTACTTGGTATAGACATATCAAATTGTTTATCATCAAAATTATTCCAATATATATGTATTAAGTCAGGAGATATATAAATTGAAAAGTCTTTATCCTTATATAAAGATTGAAGAAAAGCATTATTTTTTATTCCTTCATTTAATTTAATTTCATCAGTCTTATCAGGATTAAAATATGAAAAAGCATTCTCTCCCATATCTGCAATAGGACTAGACAATAATATAGATAGATTTCTCTTGTTTGATTTTATATGCTCCCATACTTGTAATTCTACATTATGAATTTCAAAAGTATTTTGATATTTTGTATCAAAAGAATTAAATATATCACATATTTTATTTGCAAGTTCTTCTTCTCTCGGTGCAAATAAACTCATTTGTTCAACACTATTATTACTATCATTTAATCTGTGAACATTATCAAAATGTTCTTCTTCCATTTTAGTAAGTTCTTCATCAAATTCTTCTTCACTAACTTCTTCATTATTTATATATACTTTTTCTTTATCAAATGATAAGGTATTTTCTTCTTGAATCGGATTTACTTTTCTTTTAAATGAATGCTCATATCTATTAACATAACTATCGTATATATTTTCTAATATCTCATTATTAAATGGTGTATTAACTTCTATACCAGATAAAAAGTTTTGTTTTTCTTCATTACTTAATATCTTGTCATCTTTAAATTGAAAAAGCACATTAGTTTGAATATAGTTTTGTATATTCTCAAGACTTGTTGCTTTTTCAACAAAATCATTATATATAATTGCAGTTTCTTTATTGGCAATCTGCATACATTTTAAAATATCATCACTATCCATTTCTTCTAATAATTCATAAGAATTTGGTAGATTATATATATTAAAATTAGCTTTCGCTAAAAAAAGTGAAGTCATTGTTTTAGCAACGAACTCCACTTCATCTGCTGACATTGTCATATAATTGTTCATTATTTGCTTTATAGATATTTCATAAAAAGTATCATAAAAGTTTTCATATAATGATTTATTATCATCATTTGAAATACCTGCATTATCTTGGTAATACTCTAATAATGATTTATCTACAAAGTGATTATAATTCCATATTCTATATTCTTTACCATAAGTTTGTTTTATATCAAAAACATAACCTTTCCAATTATTGATAATTATTGGTATTCCTTTACTTTTAGGTTTTATTCTTCTACCTATTTCTTCACTATTCCATTCATCAAAAGTCATAAATGTTCTACCACTTGAATTGTAGGTATATAGATTAAGAACATTATCAACACTATACTTGTCCAATATTTTTGACCAATAAGTAATAAACTTGTTCCAACTATTATTATCTAATTGAATATTTTTTAATGTTTCATCTCTTATGGCTAAAAATTCTCCAAAAAAGTCATTATTCATTTTCTACACCTTCTTTCACATTTCTTTTTCTCTATCAATTAAAAAAATCTCTATTAAAGAGTTTCTATTTTTTCTATTAACTTTTTCTTTGCTAGATATAGCATTATACCCAAAACCTAATTTACTACTTAATTCTTCTAATCCTTTTAGATCATTAGTTGATAATGGTGGGGCTAAAAAAAGTTGAGCAGTAATATCATTTCCATCTTTTACATACTCAACATTAAAATCAATTTTTCCAAATATCTTTATAACTTCATTTATAATAGATATTAACTTTGTTTTCATTTGTGATTCAGCAGTATTAAGCTTTGGCTCTTGTTCATTATTCTTATCATCAAATTTTAATTGTTCTACTGTATAGTAAGTATCAACTAACCTTTCTAGTGGTCTTATTTTTCTATCAACAAAACCTTTTTTATAACAACTAAATTTTTGATAAACTACGGTATCACGAAATATTGGATAACCAACTGTTGGAAATATGATTGTCTTATAATGTAATTGTTTTATTTCATCAGCAGTCAATAATCTTCTTGAAATAAGACTTGTTCCTTTACTACCATTATTATTCATAAAACTCATTGAATAATTTAAAGAAGTAGTTTCTACTCCGTGAGTTCCTAGACGGCTGCTTATTGCTTCAGCAGTTTCTTGTGTGTTTGTTTTAAGGTAAGCCAAGCCACAGTTATCTTGAATTATTTGACTAACTTCTTTACCATATAAATTATCTAATTGAGCAAAACTTTGTAAAAAGAATTGAAAATACATACCTCTACTTCTTGCTACTGATACTATTGTTTCAATATCTTGTAGTGGTGGTGTATTTGCAAATTCATCAAGTAAGAATACAAGTTCAGTTGGTAGTTTCTTATTAGGTTGCATATTACATAATAATACTAACCTTTTATATATTAAAGATACTACTACTGATACAAGAGTATAGTATATTTTTGACTCATCAGGTATGCAACAATATAATACTGATGGTTCTTTACCTAATATATCAAAATCAAAATCAGAATTAGATGTAATATTTTCTACATTTACATCATCAAATAAAGTCATTCTCTCATTGAATATGCTTGTAATACTCTTATAAGTATTCTCACTGGTAGAAATAATTGGTATTAACTTATCTTTACTTCTACATCCATAAGATTTTGCCTCTACATATTTTCTTAAAATTTTGATATTCTTATCGGTCATTGAACTATTTTGGAATTTTTTCATTGATGTTAAAGTAATTTGTTCTCTTTTAATTTTTCCATCAGCATAATCTTCTAAAAATAAAAAAATGATACCATATAACAAATCACTTGCACTGTTATTCCAAAATGCTTCTTTTGCAGTTTTATCTGCCATAATCATAGTACATATATCATTTACGATTTGATTACATTGTGCATAGTGAGTTATTGATTCATTTTTATACTTTATTTTTAAGTTCTCATTATTTTCCTTTTGACTTAATTTATCATTTTTATCAAATAATTCGTATTCAATAATTGCAGTTTCTAATAAATTAGCATGATTAGAAAATTCTGGATTTCTAAAATCCAATGTAAACACATGATAACCATTGTCTTTAAACATTTTACTTGTTGTAGAAAATATTTCTCCTTTTGGATCTGTAATAAAAACACTTTTTTTATTTTCAGCAGTAGCAATAAAGCTACATTCAGGAATTACTGCAGTAGCACTTTTGCCACTTCCTGTGGAACCTAAATAAATCCAATGTGGTGTTTCCATATCAAACCATACATATCTATTATCCTTTGAGTAATATACAGGGAAGCCAGTTTTTACAATATGACTTATTTGTTCTTTTCTAAAATGCTTTTCTATTTCTTGTTTAGTAGCCCATCTTGCACTACCATGTTCATTATTATCTTTTATTTTTTGTCTAGTTATTATTGGCTCAATAAAATACAAAAATATAATTATTAAAGCCACTAAAACTAAAATAACTATATATACCATTGGCATAATTATCTATCCATTTCTTCTTTTTCCATAGCAATTCTTACATCATCTAACATATCTTCATCAATTACCTTGTAATCTTTTACTGCAATTTCTCCTTTTTGTAAGCCAACTAATCTATCAATTATATCTTTTCTTACATCTGGATCACATTTATCTAAAAAATAACCTATTGTTGTTAAAATCGGTTTATATGCTATTGGATTTTCAAAATCATATACCTTTAAATTTTCATTATGTCCAAGTTTTTCGTTTACATCTACGATAATGTCCGGTAAATCTTCATATCTTGCAACAAATTCCTCACTACCATTATCAATATAAACCATTTTCACTTTGTCATTAAGTAATTGTTTTATTTCTTCTTCGTTATACTGTTTTAGTATTCCCTGTTTCTCGTTCATTTTGTTCCTCCTCTTTTATAATATTTTCTAAAAATGAAGTTTCATTTTTTAATGAAATAACAAGTATTTTATAACTCTCTTTTTCTAAATTATTCTTTGTATTTTTTATTTTGGTTTCATATTTACTAATATCTCTTAAATTGTTTTTAATTCTATTCTTTATTTCATTCAAAATATTATTATATTTAGTAATAGTATTTTGCATATTAGCAAACTCAACATTTAGCTTTGTAAAATCCATAATTTATTACCTACCTTTCCATTTCTTCTTCAATATAAAATTCGTGATTATCATTTTCAACTGCTTGTAGTATGTCATCATAATCTATATCTTCTACTTTATCCATAAATGTATTATCTTTTGCATAACACTCTGTTAAAAAGAAAGCAATTTGTGATGCAGATAAATTCATATATTCATCTTCAAGATATAAATCATGAGCAAGTTCTTGAATATTCATAGCAAGTTCATCACTAATTTCAATATTATTATTTCTTGCAACATCGTAAATGCTATCGTAAATACAATACACGGTTAAATGAGTTTTATCTTCATTTGACAATCTTTTATACATTTCTAGTGTGTTCATACTTTTCCTCCTCTCGTGAACACCTGCTTGATACTACACAAGCAGAATAAAGAAAAAGCAATAAGAATAACCCTATTGCTCCTAAAATAATTAATAACATAAACCTATCTCTCCATTTCTTCTTCAATATTTTGTTCTTCTCTTAACTTCTTTGCTCTAAGTGCTGCTTTTATCTTTTCGGAATGATTTTTTCTTTGCTCTTTTTCCCATTCAGAAATAATATCAACGATTTCTTTTTTTGCTTTGTTAAAATTATTAAAATTCTTTTTATTAGAATTATCATTTTCAACTTCAACATAATTACTAATATATGTTTTCAAAGCTATATTTAAATCTTCTGTTGTTTCACAACTATAAGTAGCACCAGATGATGACTCTGTACTTATATAAACATTTTTTTCTTCTTTATCAAAGTCTATTGTAATATTAAAACTTTCTTTTATTTTTGGAAAAGGAATTTGTCTATATTCTACTCCTTTATAATCTACTGAATCTAAAACTATTTCTTGATTATCGTATTTTTCTTCAACAAGACTTTCAGCATCTTCATAAGTTGGAGCATCTTGTTCTACTACTCTACTTAAAGTTTCAACAACTTCAACACTATATAATGCCATAATTATAACCTCCCCTGTTTGATATTTTTCTTTAATTCATCATATTGCTTTTTTAACTCCTTTGAAGTTGAATAAATAGATTCAACAACTTTATCCATTGACCAAGCATCACTTGGCAAATATTTTCTCTCGTAAAAATATTTTTTACATATCCTAGAAATATCACAAACTTTATGATAAATCTTTATTTCATCTTCTTTCATTAATAATTCTCCTTTCTTTGTATTAAAAAAAATCGTATTTCTACGACTTTAATTCACTAATCTTTAATATCTATTTCTATAATGTCATCTAAAACTATTTTTTTATTATCAGTAAGTTTTATAAATCTATTTATAAAATCAATTCTTTTTACATTTACTTTTTCAGTAACATATTTACCGCCTTCTTTTTTTCCATCGGGTATAAAATATGTTATTTCAACTTCTGGATTATTTTTTATAAACTCATTTATCTTATTTAGTTTATTATTTATTATTTCTTTTGATTCATCATCCATTTCTAATCTTTTGTCGGTTAATCTTGAACATTCCTGAACTTGTTCATCATACCCAACTAACGCTGAAAAAGGAGCAAATTGTGCCGACCTTTTATACATACTCATTCTAGGATGATATTTTGGCTCATAGTGAGAAAGATTAATTATATCTTCATATTTATCCATTATCCTTTATGACCTCCAACCTGATTATTTCTATCAATTGTCGTTCCACCTTCTTCTAAGTTCATACCTTTTAAGATAGAGTTTTTTCCATATTTATTTTTAATATCCAATAAAACATGTTGTAATTTATTATCTTCTTTTTGTCTTTTTTTATCTTCAATTTTTTGTTCAGAATCATCACTTGATGAAAAAAGATTTAATTGCTCATGGACTACTTCTTTTTCTACTATATCTTCATCAATTATATTACAAGCAGTAATATTTATTTTTCTAATTAATAAATTTTTATTTACTATTCTATCATATAATTCAATACATTTTTTTGATAGGACTTTTGATGAAGAAGTATTGTAATCCAAATTTATTGTTCCATGAGAATGTTTAGGAACTTCTCTTCCATAATTATCTATTGTTATTTCTCCATTATACATTTTTTTGATTGCAGGATTAGTTAAATTTTCAATGTCATAACCTATATCTAATACTAATTGCTTTGTAACTAAATGCTTGTCAGTTAAATCTAATGATAATAAATCTATCATTTCTCTTACAATTAATTTAGCATTTTCATATTTATATGGGCTATGTAAAACTTGTCCAGATGATATACTATTTCTTTCAGGTTTATATGCTTTAACTTCTTCTATTGTTGTCGGTTCCCAACCCCAAGCATGATCAATTAATAATTCTGCATTTACTCCAAATAATTTGTATAATAAATTTTCGTTATTTAAAGAACATCTTGCAACATCTCCCATAGTATATAATCCATTCTTTTCTAATTTATCTGCTATACCTTTACCTACTCTCCAAAATGATGTTAGTGGCTTATGATTCCACAATAGTTTTCTATATGACATCTCATCAATTTCTGCAATTCTAACACCTATTTCATTAGGTTCTGTATGTTTAGCAACTATGTCCATACATACTTTTGCCAAATACATATTAGTTCCAATTCCGGCAGTTGCAGTTATTCCAGTTGTATCATAAACATCTTTTATTATTTTAGAAACTAATTCTTTTGCTGTCATCTGATACATACTTAAATAAGTAGTTATATCACAAAAAACTTCATCTATTGAATAAACAAAAATATCTTCTGGTGCTAAATATTTTAAATAAATTTTATAAATATTGGTACTATATTTCATGTATTTTTTCATTTGAGGTGGAGCAATTATAAAATCTAATTCCAATGTTCTATCTTTTTTTAGTTCACTATCAAGAAATGATTTCGAACTAAATTTTTTATAATTATTATTCTTTCTTCTTTCATAGTTAATACTTTTAACTTTTTGAATGACTTCAAAAAGTCTTGCTCTACCTCCTAGACCATATTGTTTTAAACTTGGTGTTATTGCAAGACAAACAGTTTTTTCTGTTCTACTCTCATCTGCAACCACTAAATTAGTATTTAAAGGATCTAACCCTCTTTCAATACATTCAACAGAGGCATAAAAGCTTTTTAAATCTATACACATATAAACTTTTTCCATTTCAACCTCCATTTTTAAATATTATATCAAACATTTGTTCTTAAAACAATCGAACAAATTAATTTTATAACATTTATTTTATAATCATTTATCTTTAACATCATAATTAAATAATTTACTAAATTCCTGTGATGCTTTTTCCATTTCATAATTAATATTCTTTAAAGCTTTTTCCATTTTATGCTTACTAGGAAATTTTGTAATATTACTATTACCTTTAAAATAATTATCTAATACAAGTTTTCTTCTTTGCTTATCAGTATATTTGTTTCTTCTACTATTTTGATAAGCAATTTCTTGTATTAAATCTTCAATAGTAATTTTATCGTTACTATTTTTATTTTTAACTATCATAGATATATGTTCATATCTATATAAAGAATGATTAACTATTGAATTGTAAATATAATTATCAATATATTCTTCTTTTTTATTAACAATACTATTATTAGCAGTTAGTTCTTCAATATTATTATTTCTATTTAATTCATCAAAGTAATCATTTAATTTTTCTAAATCTTTATTTATATCTTTCTTACTAGCATACAAAATAGATGTATCATCACTGAATAAATACTTTTTAATTTTTTTTGTTAAACTTTTTATTTCTTTACCAAGTTCATCATTTTTAATTGAATTATATTTTATTTTTTTAGAAGTTTGATTATTTTGTTCTCTATATTGTTTTACTAATTCTCCAAGTTTTAAAATATCTTCCTCTACATATATCTCACTAATATTTCTTAAAGTAAAATTTCTCTCTTTTGGATTAAAATAAGATTTTAAATAATCAATATCTTCATTAGTCTTTTTTAAAAGTGGTGTGTAATATTTTTCTCTTTGAATAGCAAGATCAACTAATCTTTTTAAATATCTTTGTTCATCAAGAGTAATTTTACCTTTTCTTCTATAATTCAACTTGTTATCACAATATGAATAGTTAGGTTTCTTTTCTACAAAGGCAAAATGTATATGAGGTTGATGTTTCCTATTGGTATGAATTGAAAATACATAACTCATATTCTTCATATCTTTAAAGCCACAATACTTTAAAAACTGAGGCATAACTTCCTTTGCAATTTTTTGTTCCAAAGTTTTTATATCTATGTTCTCATCAAGATATTCTCTTTTAAAACTTAATATACCTTTCCATAAGTTAGAGTTCTCAATATATTTTTTATAATCAGTTTTAATTCTATCAATATCTTTTTTAGTAGCATAACTACCATCTTCTAATATAAGATTATAATTTTCTTTTCTTGTATGTCCCATATAATATTCAAACATACCTACTGTTTTTTTCTTTTCATTAGAAAAATAATCAACCATGTCATCTACATCTTTTAATCTATCTTCTTTATAATTTAAAGATTGATTTTTATTATCTCTTGAATTAAGAGCTAAACAATATTTACTTTTAAAAACAACATTAGGACTTTTCTTACTCATTGAAGTTGTCCTTATTATTTAATATTTCATTAAGGCACTTATCTTCATTAATATCAGCATTTGACAAATAACCAAAGTTAGCAAAGTGTTGTTGTGATAATCTAAAATGCTTATATTGTCTTTTAGAAATCTTTTCTTCAAGTTCATTTAATTTTTTTAACTTTTCATCAATTTCTTTTAGATAATTTATTTCTCTCGGTTGATTAATATAATCTTCTAAAATAGTTGCTACAACTTTATTAGCAGATGTATTATTTTCATTTGCTACAAGAAATAATCTATCATAAATATAATCCTCTAATCTAATTGTTAGTTTTTTCATCTTCTAACTTCCTAATCACTCTATAATCTAAAGTTCCATTATCTTTTTTCTCAATTACTAATGCAATAAACTTTGGATCATTAAATGTCTTGCTCAAAAAAACTGTTTTTGTTTTTGAAGTTGCTTTATAAGAATATTTATTTTCATCAGTAAAATAATCTTCTCCAAACTTTTTATATTTCTTTACCCAAGAACATAATCTTTTTTGTGGAGTCCTATCATCTAATATATTCATATCAAAACCACCTGCAATAAAAATTTGTCTTGCAGTTTTTGAAGTATCAGATAATTTTTCTTTAACAGCCCAAAGTTTAAAACTATTTTTATAAACTATTTGGCTTTTGTTTTTTATTCCCTCTACATTAGAATTACCTAGTAAGATTTTTATTTCTTCATCATTATAAACTCTAATTTTATTCATTGTTATCACTCTCTCTTTCCAAAATTTTATTTTGATTTTCATAATACTTATCAAACTTTTCCATATAAGTGTTATAACCAATATCAATTAAATAAGTTAACATTTTATTAAAACTTAAATTATTTTTTATTGCTAAAAGTTCTATTCTAGTTTTTAAATTATTATCAATTCTTAAAGTAGTTCTTACTAAACCTTTTATCAATTTACATTCTCCTTTCTTAAAACTATGAGTAGCCACTTTCTGCATTTTTAAGGTATTTTTCATAATAAAAATATTGCATATTTTTAATGGGCATAAGGAGAACGACACCACAAATCTATTTAACCCTTATAATACAGGGATAAAATAGTGGTGTCTTACTATTTTTGCACTTGCAAAAATGACCACTTTTTCATTTGAAAGTGGCTACTCTATATTGAAAATACCTTTAATATCAACAAATTATATGACTACCTTTTTATTTGAAAGTGGCTATTTTGTTAAAATAACCTCTTTTTATGTGCTTCCACTACTTCTTAAAAGGTATTATTGGATTATAAAATCATTATTATCATAGAAGTTATTATTTGGAGTTGTAGGTTCAAAATGATAATTAGGACTTTTTAAAGTAAAATCTATAAATTGCATACCATCTATTTTTTCTCTATTTGCATTTTCAACTTGGTAATGTAAATGATTTCCTGTTGAGTGTCCTGTCGTTCCAACACTTGCAACTTCTGTCCAATGATTTACTTTATCTCCAACTTTTACCTTTGCACTATTTGGATAAAGATGTGCAAACACCACATAATATGTTTCATCATAATCTTCATCACATTTAATTGTAATTAGATTACCAACATTATTTCCACTTTGATCGTAAGGTATATTTTCATTTTGAGTGAATGTTACATTATCAACTGTTCCATCACAAACTGAATAAACAGGAGTTTGAGCAGGTACTGCTAAATCCCAACCACCATGAACATTGCTCTCTCCATAAATAACTCGTTGCTCATTAAAAAAACTTGTTACAGTAAAATCTTTATCCAATGGTAAATTAAAATGACCTGTACTAACTACTAAATAATCTTCATTTTCTTTTATATTAGTTTCGGTACAAGCAACCATATTTTTTACTCTCAGATCTTCACATACTGCATTAATTTCTCGTGCAGTTTTTTGTTCTTTATTTTGATTCATTGTATATAATGCATCTAATGTTAAACTAGTATCTTCCAAATGAAAATATAAAAGTCTTTGTAGTGGTACATAACCATCTTTCAAATATTTATTTACTGCTACTGTATAAGCATCAGCATACTCTGCATTATTTTGTACTTTTTCCTTTGTAAGTTTTGCACCAAAGAAATCAAAAATCATTAATACACAAATTAAAATAACCATGGCAAATGCTATGGATAAAATGGTACTACCACCAATAATTTTTAGAAAAACATTTTTCTTCTTTTTATTTTTCATTACTTATATTTATAGAAAAGAGAAGAATAATAATCTTCCCCTTTTTCTATAACCTCTATTAGAATTTCCTTTGGAATTAAATCTAACAAAAAATCCATAAATGATTCATTAGGATCATCAAATTCTTCAAGATACATTTTCTTGAATTTATTTCTCAACTCTCCAACTGTTAATTTTTTCATACTTTAAGTTCTTCTCCCATCAAATCAACTTCAATAGGTGTTGCAAGTATCTTAACTCTAATTCTATTTTTAGAATTAATAGTGAGCAAGAACTCTCCCATTTCTGCTTGCATCAAAAATTCTTTTTGTGTATCAGTTAATGGGTTTTGATAAAACAATTTCAAGTATGTAGTTAAGTCATCTTCTTTTAACATACCTACTAATTGATATTGACAATTATTAAATATTGCAGTAGCACTTCTAACACTATCATCATCTCCTATAAAGTCGTGAATTGATTGTGTAGCAGGAATAAATGCTCCATGATATTTTCTAATTCTACGAGCAATTTGTTCAAATGTTAATAAAACTTCACTATCAGTATTTTTTAAATATAAGTGAAATTCATCAACAACTACTGCTATATTTTTAATTTGCTTTTTATCTTTTGCTTTATCATTTACTATCTTATTTCTTACAATAATGTTATTTAAGTAAGTTAATAGATTTACTAATTGAGTTGTAATAATTCTTTTGTTTTTACTATACAATAAATCTTTTACATTAAATGCTATTAGATTGGAATCTAGATTTACTGATGTATAGCCATTAAATAACATCGCATCAGTTCCTACTTTAAATCTATCTAATAATATTTCTAGTTTATCAACTATTTTTAATTGTTCTGGATTACTAATCATATTACGATAGTCTGGTAAGAAATCAATTAAATCTGAAAATATTGGATAATCAGTATTTTCTAATTTTTCTAAACTAGATATTTTTGTATTTTTTGATATGCCAAATCTTTTATATAATTTTTCTATCATATCTAGCATAACAACTACTTCACTCTCTTTAATTTCTTCAAAAGCACATTTAATAAATGTTTCAAGTGATCCAAGATGTTTAGCAAGTGGACAATCTTCATAATTAATACTATCTACATCACTATCTTCTTTTTCTTCTTTATCACTTGGAAGAAATCTAACTTGTAATGGATTTATAATTCCACCACTAGCAGAATACATATCAATATATTCTCCTTTATTTTTTCTAACTAACTTCTCATATTCCCCCTCTGCATCGAATAAAAAGCACTTATTTCCACGATTAATCTCGTTAATAATCATTTTCTTTAAGGTAAAACTTTTACCTCCTCCTGTTGATGCTATTATTGCTAAATTACTTGATGGTCTTGTTGCATCTTTATGAAATATATCAAATATGGTAGGTAATGCAGTATGAATATCCGATCCTATCATATAACCTGTTTCATCATTAAAATGTGTAATTGTTAACGGAAAAGATGCTGCAAGAGTTAAACTTGGAAGATAGTTATGATAATCTTCAAAACCATTTTTAGATATATCAAATGATTGCCAACCTTCTAATTGCCTCATACGAGGAGCATCTAGTTTGATATGGAAAATATCTGCTATCTTTTTTAGTTCTCTTATCTTTTCTTCTCTTTGTTTTTTATTACCATTTATAATGATAATAAAATCTACTTCTTTTATTTTTTCATCTCCATTTTTAATTTGTGTCATCAATGCTTGGAAATTTTCTCTTTCAGTATCCATTTGTGTAGCATCTGATAACTTTCTTGTTGTACTCCTTTCAGAGATTAAAAACTCATAATTACTATCTAATCTTCTAACTAATTCATCAGTAGGAATTGTATCTTTTATATGGATGCAACTTCTAGTGTCTGGAACATTAAATAGTTCTTCAAAAAATAATTCATCAATAAATGGTGGAATCTTTTTTATAGTAACAACTTGTATTTCTTCTTCATCTAATTTAATATATCCCATATTTTCTTGAACAAAAAAAGGAGAGATTAATTCAATTAAATCACTCCACATTAATTGCTCTATACTTGCAGTTGATAAATAAAGATTAACAAGAAATTGATATACTTCTAATTTATTAGTTATTGTTTTAACATTTAATCTAGGTGTCATGTTGTAGCATTGCATTTTCATTTCTTCTGAAATATGTTCTAGTGCTTTATCATTATCACTGACTAATACAAAATAATATCTACTAGTTGTTGTAAGATTTTGTTCTTCTAATAATTCTAATCTATCATATCTTTCTTTCAAGAACTTAACCTTTTCTTCATCATTAGAATATTCTTCCATTAGTTTTGTATAATAATCTTTATTTGCATTAAGATCAATCTTATCATCTAATTTATATATTCTTAAATTCAAGTCTTTTAATTGATATAGATATTTAAGTTGATGAAAGAAATTATTTTTTTGAGTATTTGATGTTAAAGATAAATCAATAGCATCTACTGAAAATACTCTTGCATAAGTATTATCACGAAGTTTAATTATTCCATCATTATCCACAAAATCTGCATTAGTAAAAGTTTGAGCATTTTTAAATTTTCTTTTTAAAACATTTTTAGTTATATATTTTTGTTTCATTTTATCTCTTTTTTTAACAAATTTTTCTATAACTTTATGTGCTTTATTTTTTTTCTTTTGTTCTTTACTAACTTGTTGTTTCTTCAACTTTACTCACCTGTCCTTCCTTTTGATATACAAATAATTTTTCTCTAAATAGGAACTTAAATATAAGACCTATAACTTTATACATTCTATTTTTCTTACTAACATTAATAGGAAGTAAACAAAATATTCCTATCATTAAACCTACTATTGCAGGTATTTTAAGTGGAGTAAAACAAAATAAAACTATAAATAAAATAATCATTGGTAAAGCTATAACAATATCTGATATTTCTATACCTTTAAATCCTAGATTTCTTTTGATTGATTTTACAGTTATATACATAATTCATTCCTCCTATATCATATTCTTTCTTCTTCTATAATAAGAAGTATTATAACTTGCTCTTGGCATTACTTTTCTAACAGTATTTCCTAAACTACTAGCACCTGCATTAATAAAAGCATCACTTGCACTAAACTTATTTGAATCTGGTTTTCTACCCATTCGTTGTCCTGTTGCATACATTTTACTACCCATTGTAGTTGCAAATTTTTGCATTCTACTTTGAGGTTGTCCACCATCAGTCATTCCCATAGTTCCCAAAGCAATACCTGCTTGTGATAATGCTTGTGATCCTACTGCTTTTCCGCCTTTCATTGCTGCACCTGTTGCAAGTAGTCCTCCTCCTATTGTTGCTCCTGCTCCAAGTGTTGCTCCAATACCTGCCATTTTTCCATAACCCATTAACGACATTAATTGTTCTCTACCACTTGCTGCACTTACATTTGCACCAATGAATCTATTAATTACTTGACTACCTGTTAAAATAAATGTTGCACATCCTAAATATAAAAGTGATTTTGTAGTTAAGTTCATAAAATTATTAGTAAAGAAAGTAGTTGCACCTATTTCTTGCATAACCATAACTGTTAAACTAACTATTAACATAACTACTGCACTTTGGAGTGCTAATGATACTAATTGTTCTATTACTGCACCTCTCCTTTGTTTATTCCCTACACTAGTAGCAAATACTATTGGTGCTATTGAAAATAAGAATAAAAACTCTATTTGCCTTCTACCGAGCATTATTCCTGCAAAGAATAAACTATACAAGAAAAAGCCACCACAGAGAATTGCCATAATCCAATTAATATCATATTTGTAATCTTTTTCATCAGATAATATTATTCGTGATTTTGTAACATATTTAGATATATATAATTCATCATCATTAAAAGAGCCATTCTTAACAAGTTGCTCTATACTTTTATTTTCTTTAAACTTATCACTATTTTTATAACCATCTCTATATGAGATAAACATTGTCAGCATTGTATCACTCATTTTTGTATTGGTACTACTTTCAAATATATTACCTGTATAATTTGAGAGGGTTATTGAAAAATTAGATACTTGAACAAATAGAAATGTGGACATCATAATTAATGTTCCACATTTTACTATCTCCATTATTATATTTTTAAAAGTTGTTTCTTCATCTGAATCTAAAAGTTTATTTACAAATTTCCATATTATAAATAGTGCAAATAATGTTACTGCGATTGCCATAACACCTGTATAAAAATTTTTAAATGTTTGATTATTAGATAATGAATTTATTATATCAAAGGCATTTAATTTTTTTATAATTTCTAAAAGTCCATCTATTAAGTCATATATGAAATGAATTATATACCACCCTAGACTTCTTAATAAATCAAAAACTTTTGTCATCATAAAGCATACACCTATGTGAATAATCTAATTATAATATTAACTAATGAAATTGCTAAAATAATACCAAATATTCCTAATAGGGTTTGTAATATTCTTGTCTTTACTCTTGGCTTTTGATCTACATCTACAACTGCATACATAATAAAACTTACTACAAGAGCAACACCTGCAAGAGATATTCCAACCGCTAATGCCCAATCAGTAATTTGTTTAATAACTTTTAATACGGTATCAACGGTATAAGTTCCACCTTCTAATTGTTGAATTGCTAATACATTAAATAAATTTTTCATTATATTCACCCTTTCTTTTAATTTTGTCTATAAACAAAAAAAGAACTGTGTAATTATCAATAACATTGATTAATAACTACACAGTTCCAAGAAAGACTTGTCCTTTAAAAATTAAAACACTACACCTTAACTAGAATGTGTAGCTATTAACCTAATTTTCAAAGAACATCAGTTTATTTTTTTATTTTGACATTTCTTTATTATTTTTTTCTAACTTTTCTATTAATGTGTCATTCATATAAGAATTAACTAAATCTTTATTACAAATAACATCTTCTATATCAACTCTATCATCATTACCTGCAACAAAATGTTTACCATCAAAAGAATTATCTTTATCACTAAAATTTCTTTCAAATATTAATGGTACAGTGCTTTCACAATTTGAGTGATATATTGCAAAAAATCCTTTTTGCTTTGACTTTAAATTATCATCAACATAAATATTATTATCAACAATAAATCCAATAACTTCATAATATTGATTAAATTCCTTACTATATGCTTGTCCTCTAACTAATGGACCTATTTCAGTAGGTCTTAATTCAAAGTCATTAGTATTTGAATTTTTAATAATATCTAAGCATCTTTTAATTTTTTCTTCCATAGATGAATTATCTAATTCTTTCATAGATTGATAATACCAAGTACAATTTTCTATGATATCAGATTTTTCATCTAAAATTTCTTTTATAAATATATTACTTTTTGACATATAACCCTGTTCTTTATCACTCCATAAATCCAATGTTGTGAAAAATATTTGGTCATCATAATCAAATCCTAAAAAATAATATTTATTATCATTCAATCCTATGAATGCTTGACCTTTTTTTAATTCATCTTTCAAGTTCTTCACTTCCTTTATCTCTATCATCATTAAAGCAACATTGTAATCCACCATAACCACATATTTTATATTCTCCATCGTCAATAGTAATATAATCGTCTAAATTATATTTATCAATTTCTTTCTTTAATGTGGCAATATCTTCTTCGATAAAATCATTATAATCTTTTAATTCTTCCCAATCGTTATAGTCTATATGACACATATTTGATTCACTATCACATACAAAATCATATACATATTTTAATAATGGGCTTAATTCACTTACCTTTGGCATATTAAATTCTACACCATTGTTTTTTTTAATAAGTTTATATAATGAACTTTCTATTACTTCTATTGATGCAGTATTATAATTGCAACCTATATCAGAAGTATTAAAATAATTGATTACATTTGCTTTCTTATGAGATTCTAAATCTTCTACTATGTAATTAAAATATAAATCATCAGAGTCATTCCAATAATTTAATAATTCATATTGATATTTCATTATTTATCTTTCCATTTCAGTTTGTTTTTTTTCTTTATTTGTTAATTCATGAACTTGACCATCAGAAGTATAAACTTTATTATTTGTTCTATCAGTAATTTCAAAACCAAGAATATCTATTGCTTTATCTTTATATGTTTTCCCATCTCTTTCAACATCTTTTTGATAAGTAGATATTCTACCTTTTACAGAGACCCAATCTCCTTTTTGAATTTCATTACCATAAGAGTTTACTAATTCTCCTCTTAATACAATAGGAACAAACTGTGTATTCCCATTATTATTTTGTGCTAAATCAAATCTTAATATTTTTTTACCATTTTGATTAGTATAAATATCATTGATATTAGCAACATTCCCTTCTAATTCAAATTTATTTTTTGAATTTTTTACTTCTCTTTCAACTTCGTTATTCATATTTTTTCTCCTCCTTATTTTTATCTTCTTTGAACATTTGACCATCCACTGTCACACGAAATTTGTTTATAAATAGAATATCCATTACCACTTCTAGGTAAAATATTCCATGCGTTATTATATAAATTCATTACTTTTGAATAATTACCAGAACACCAAACAGATCCCCAATCAGTTAAACTACAAAAATCATATCCTGCATTTCTCAATTTAGTTAGCTGATATGATGCATTTGAACTTCCTGCTGATCCAAACGATGCTCCACAATTATATTCTGAAATATTAATTGTAAATCCTACTGCATATTCTGGTTGATACCAAGTTGTCCATGGGGTATATCCACTAATATAATAAAAATTAGTGTCATAACCTAATTGACTTGCATTCGTATTTGGTGTACTAATGTATGCTCCATATTTATTATATGTAGTAAGTCTATGTGAGCCATTCAAATAAAAATGAGCTTCATAAGTATTAATACTCCAACTTGGAGATATTGTAGTATTACTTGTTCCTACTGTTATTGTTTGATCATAATTTGTACTTCTACCGATTAATGAATTTGCCTTAACTCTTACTTGACTTCCATAATTAACATTTTGACACCAGTCAATTACATCATCCGCAACTAATGTTCCATTAACCCAAACATCAAATGTATATCCATCTAGACCTGAATTATATGTAATTCCATCAATTACCGGATTTACATCAACTAGATAACTATTTGTACTCCAATTAGCATTATAATTTAAATTTCCTGTTGTTCCTTTTGGAATTGTCACCGATGTTTGACTTGTACTACCATTACTTCCTGTCCATCCTAAAAAAGTAAAACCATTTCTGGTAGGATTAACTAATGTAAAACTATCTTCAACAGTATAACTTGTTTTTTGTCCATTGATAGTTCCACCATTCAAATTATAGGATATACTATATGCAACTTTATCCCACTTTGCATATATCAATTTATTATCAATTTGTGTTACATCATCTACATTTATAGAATAGTTTACATTTCCATTTGAACTGGTACTATATCCTAAAAAGTTATATCCTTTTCTTGTTGGGCTTGGTAATGTAGTTTTATTATCATTAACTATAACTGAATCTAAGTCATTAAATTGTCCACCATTTGCATTTATCTTAAATACATATCCTTTTGTCTTAAATATATCTGTTACATTTGTGCTTGTTGTAAAAAATGAATGTGTTAATTTTATAGAACAAAATAATGCTAAAATTAGAACAAATATTTTAATTATTTTTTTCAAACTTCTCACCTACTTTTTTCTTTTTATCAACTATCATATCTACTAGAATAATTATCAAACATATCCATAATAAATATTTATGAGTATAAATAAAATCAGCATAATATCCAAGAAATGGAATACACCAATCTGTTCCTTGACCTAATATCTGATTTTTACTTACTAAAAGATTATCATAGGTATTATTAGCATCTCCTTTCGTTATAATGCCATTTTCAGTTACATCATATATTCTATGTGAAATTATATGATCTTCTAATTGATAAACTAAAATATCTCCTACTTCATAATCTTGATAATCTTTATCATGATAATATAGAATACCACCAACATTTAGTGTTGGCTCCATACTGCCAGATATTACAACAAGGGGTTTTTGACCCCATATAGTTGGAACAAAAATAAGTAAATAAATGATTACCAAAATGTATATTATTTTAAATATACAATTTTTTATTTTTACCAACATTTAAAATCATTCCTTTTAATTACCAAATATTTTTTGCTTGGTCATATTGAACTGTATCTATTTTGATTGTTAAACTATATGTAGCGTTGTCATATCCATCACCGGTTGATGTATAAGTTATTGTTTGTCCATCAGCAGACTTTGTTTCTTTTAAGCTTGATTTAATATTTTGATTAAATGTTACTCCACTAATAAATGAAGTAGTTATATCATTTGGCTTTACTCTATTCATATTTTCTTTTGATCCATAGTAATAGTAACCATCATCATTTTTTGTCCAACCTTCATTAAAATTAATGATTGATGCCACATTGCCATTTGAATCTTTTAAACTTAATTTAGATCCATTTGCTGATGTCCATTCCTCTGTATAACTTACTCTAACTGCCATATCAATACTACCGGTATTTTTTACAGTTATTGTTTTATCAGTAGTTGTACCCGGAGTCCAATTATCTGGTGATATAAATTGTTCTACAATTTCATTTTGATATAGTGCAACTTTAAAATAATTAGTTATATCTGTGCTTGTTGTAAAATATGCAATCGTACTACCTAACACAGTCAAAACTCCAATACCTAATAACAATAATAATTTTTTCTTTTGTTTATTCTTCTTTTCTTCTTTCTTTTTCATCTTTCTCTTTCCTCCTTATTTTTATTAAACCTATCAAAGATTTTTTTATATAGACTTAAATCAGTTCCATCCATACTTTCTATTTTGCAATTATTATCTTCTAGAAATTGCAAAAAATTTATATTGTAAATAGTATTTCTAGATAACTGAGTTATGTCTTTTATAATTACTTTTGAATATTCTTTATTTTCAATGTCTTCTTTCAAATTATTTAATTCTTTTCTATTCAAATCCAATCGATTTTGAACTTTATCAAAATAGAGTGTATAATCATAATTTTTCATAAGACACCAATCTGATATTTGCTTTAAAAAATAATCTATTGATTGTCTGTTATGATTTTTGAAACTAGCATATACTGCAACCTTCTCCATAAAGTTTTCCTTTCTTTAATAGTTTTGTTTATCTATCAATGTTGCCACATAAACAACTTGTTTATTAGTTCCACTAATACATGTAATAAGTGTAATATCAGATGTATTAGTTTGTTTTAATTCAGTCGTTCCTGTTTTTTCTATTTCATATTTATTAGATACTTCGTAGCTATATCTAACACCTTTATAATAAAAATAAACTTTGTCTTTCATATCTAATTTTTTTAAGTTTCTAAAAAATGATATATAACTATTACCAGAATGAGCAGCTAAAATAATATGACTATTAATTTGCTCATCTGGTAAAGTAGTTTCATTTAATATGTAAATATTTTTATCCACATTGTTATTAGAACTATTTTTATCAAATAATCCTCTTTTTAAATTTATTTTAGGTATTTCTAATATTGCCATATAATTAACTGTTTCCTTTTGAATAACAATTTCTTGATCCTTGTCATTTTCTTCAATTATTATTTCTTCTGTATCTTCATTTGTAATTTCAAAAAATTCTTCTATCATTTGATTTTCTTGAATATCTTGTTTTCTATTTTGACAGTAATTATAAATAAAATATAATGTACCTAAAAATAATAAAAAGATACCCATACAAATTATTAATGAGTATCTTTTATTTTTTCTTTGTTTTTTTACCTTTGATGAATCCATAAGTAACTGCTCCCATTCCTATAACTGCTATTCCAAACATGATAAATGGTATATAATCATTTTTCAAAGTATTAGGCACTTCAATTACAATTTTTTCGTCTGTCATAGTGCATTTTATAATTGAACCATCTTCAAGAACTTCAAAATACATTTTTTCACTATTCAACTGATAACCCTCTGGTGCTTCTTTTTCTATAAAATAATATTTTCCATACCTTAAATCTTCAATTACAATTTTACCTTCTTCATTTGTTTTACCACTATAAATTAATTCATCTTTATCATTGTAAACTTCAATAATAGTATTAGGTAATGGCTCACTATTTGAAATATCGATTTTTGTTATTTCTACTGTTGATGTTATAGGTTTATTCTTCATTTCGGCTTTTACTATTTCTCCATTATCTTTTAATTCAAAATAGATTTTTTCGTTAGTTATAACATAACCTAATGATGCCTCTTTCTCTAAAATATAATATTTACCTAATTTCAATCCATCAATAATGATTTTACCATCTTTATCAGTTTTTCCTGTAAAAATCAATTCATCATTTTCAGTATATACTTCTAAAATTGTATTAGGAATAACATCTCCATTGATAAGATCAGTCTTTGTTATTTCAACCTTTGCCTTTTTTAAAGTATTAGTCATTTTAAGAGAACTATAAACAATTGCTGTTTTATTATCTTTTTCAATTAGCTCTACAAAATATTCAGTTTCATCAAGTAAATATTCATCATTTGTTTTTACTTCTACTACTTTATATTTTCCTAATGGCAACTTCTCACTTATAGAATATCCATCTTTATTAGTAGTAATTGTTCCAACTAAATCTCCTTTATTATAATAAATATGAGTTCCATCTGATGATTTAATATCTTCATCAGCATAGATATTATAAACAATACCCTCTAATGTAATTTTCTTATTATAATTAAAAGTTCCATCTTCTATTGTGAAAACTTCCCCATCCTTTATAACTTCAATTTGTCCTTTTATCGGACTATTATTAAAGTAAACTGTAATAAATGGTCCATAAGTAGTATATGAATAATGCGTATCATTTCCAATAGTAAAATCTATACCTTTTTCATCTAATAAATAACCTTTTGGACTAGATGTTTCATATAAAGTATAATTTCCTGCAACCAATTTAAGATAAGTTATAAATTTACCATCTTTATCAGTTTTAAATTCACTATATACTTTTCCACCCACAAATTGAGATACATATTGTTTTGTATCTTTGTTATAGATTTTAAATGTAGTATCAGCAAGAGCAATTGTTTTTCCTGTTTCAGCATCAGTTTTAAAAACTTGTAAATAAGCAGATAAAGCATTGTTTAAAATATTATAATATTGTTCTTTTTCTGAATTATAATCAACTGTAATATAAAAATCATAAATTTTTTCAAATCCTGTTGTTGAATTTACTTGATGAAATTTCCATACTCCATAAGGTAGATTAATAGTTGCATAACCATTTTTATCAGTAATTATTTCATCAAACTTTTCTCCATTCGGATAATAAATCTCAAATTTTATACCTTTTTCTGCATTTAAAAAAGTAGTGTTGCCATCTACAAAATCATATTGTTTCAATATACTTACATAATTTTTTACTACTGTTTCTTTTGAATCTTCGGCTTTAACTAGACTCTTTCCCTTAATATCAAAGAAAATCTTTTCGTTATTTATTTCATATCCATTACTAGCACTTATTTCTTGTAAATAATATGTTCCATAACTTAATACAGAATCACTTATTGCATATCCATTTTCATCAGTTGTAATTTTTGTTACTAATGTTCCATCAGTTTTATATACTCCATATATAGCATTTTTTAATGTTGCTTGTCCTTGAGCAGTAGAACCTGTTTCAATATCTTTTTTGTTCATCTCAACTTGTCCATAATATGAATTTATTTTAAATTGGCTAACAACCGGATCAGTCGAACCTGCAACCATCATATTTTGAACTCCATCTCCATAAAATATTTTATAATTTGATGAATAAGGCATTTTCTTTTTTAAATTTACTGTAATTGTTCCACTTGTAGTAGGTTTTATAATTAAATTATTTCCATTTACACTATAATCTGCACCACTTACCAAAATATCATAGTTTCCTAATACATTATTTGTATCGTTTAGTGTAATAGTTTCTCCCACTTGTAAATTATATGTTCCGCCATTAAAACTTGGTCTAGTATAATGAGTAGCTATTAATCTTTCAATTTCAGCAGTTTCTGATGATATATCTAATTGAGTTCCTGCTCCCCATCTTTCAGTAGAAAAATTTACATAACCACTACCTATAATTGTTTGCCAAATCATTCCTTGTGTAGCTGCTCGATATTTTAAAGTTTGATGTCCTGGATAAGTATAACCATAATATCCAATTAATGTAATTCTTTCTTTTATTGAATCTGATAAACCTGTATTTGACCAATTTCCTTCTATCATTGAAGTCCCCTCTGGAGTACCTGGCTCAATACAATATGCAACTTGTCCATCTACAGTGTATAATCTCCAATACCATGAGTGTCTATCATTACCACTTGCATTATTTCTATCATAAAAATATCCTGAATCTTCCATTGTTAATGTGGCTGCATGAACATTTTGAACACCAATAAACGCACCAATTGTTAATGCTAATACTAATGCACATTTCTTTAAATTAATTTTCATTTGTATTCATCTTCCTCCTTATAAAAAAAATACACCTTTCTAGGTGCATATAGATTAATCATAATCGTTTATATTAATCATTGACTTGTATCTTGAATTACAATTTCCATTCTCACAAAATATATTTAAGTAATAACCCATTATAGTATTTGCTTTTGAAGTAACTTCATAACATCTAAAATAATGAACATCTACTACATCTATAAAAGCAATGTCTTCTCCTGCTTTCATACAACCTGCATTAGTTGAAAACTCTACATTACCACCGGTTATTGAATAAAAAAAGTCATTTGGGTTAGCAATTTTAGTTAAGTCTTCACTAGGTTTATTAATTGGTGGGTCTTGCTTTGGTGTTTCAGTATTATTTGATATATTATTATTAGAATTACTATTCGTATTAGAATTTACACTATTATTATTAGTCGTTGTTTGATTTGAGTTAGTATTAGTTTTATTACTTGATGTTACATTATTAGGTTTAGAATTAGTTGAAGAACTATTTTTATCATTAGTTTTTGGAGTGTTATTTGTAGTTGTTTCTTTTTCTACAACATCAATACTTTCCTCTCCCTTATCTTCTTCTACTTTTTGTTCTCCTAATTCTTTATTTTCTTTTAATTCTTCTTTAACATCAGAAGTGATTATTGAATTTTCTTTAGTATCATAATTATTATTGGAATCACTAAACACTAATGTAAATAGAATACCCATTCCAACTACTACTATACTAATCATAATAAACCATTTAATATGACCTTTAAAAATTACTCTCATAGTATATCAACTCCTACTCTCAAATCTCTTATAATGGCTAAAAATAGGTAAATATAAAGGATTTTTACTATTCTATTTATCACTTAAAAAAATAAATTTTGCAAGAGTTTTTTTGAATTTTTTTTAATTTATGGAATTTTTAGATTATAAATTATCAAATTCATAATATCTATCCCTCCTTTCAATTAGTTTTTTGACAATGAGATCCCTATAAACTCATAAAAAAAAGAATGAACTTAATCATTCTCTTCACAATACTGTTTTAAATCTACCCACATTTTAACTATACAACTCTTTTTAATTTTTTGAAGATGTGTTCTTGAAATACCAATTATCTCTGCTATATCTTCTTCTGATTTATGAATTAAAAATGTATTTATTAAATAAACAACTTCATCATTTGTTAATTTATAACTAACTTTCATAATAGAATAATAAATATCAGTAGTTAGCATTTGTTTATCAATATATCTTTGAACTGCATTTTCTATTTGACTTGTAGTAGATCTTTGTGTAAAACTTTCTTTATACTCATAACTTGGAGAAATACTTACATTTTCTTCTAATGGAAAATCATATAAGTACCTAGCTGATTTAAAAGAGGAAAACAACTTTTCAAGTTTTTCTTTATTACTAATAATATCATATTGCTTACAAATATAATCATCTAATAGTTCATTATATTGCTCATTTTTAGTAGCATTATCTTGTATAGCATTACCGACATTAAGTAATTGATTAAGAGTAACAACATTGTTCATTATAATTCCTCCTTTCATCAAAAAAGAGATTTTGAGGGCATAAAAGTCCACTACAAAATCTCTTGTAATTTTAAATTATTATTCATTTTCCCTAATTCTTGTATAGTATTCGCAGTGAATACTATATTGTTTATAATATTATTCATAAACCAAGCACCCCACAAATTGCCCTCTATTTTAATGAATAAATAAGCATTTGTCAATATATTTGGGAAAATTTGGTAAAACAAAAATGAGTAATCCCTCCTCTTTGAGAATTAACTCATTTTACTACATTATACATCTTGACAAGTTTTTTACAATAAACTAAATCAACATTTTTTCGTTTTTTTTAGTTTTTGTTTTGTATTCAAATTGTTTTTGTTTTGTATTTGATTTGTAAACTAACTATAACTTTCAATAAGTTTTTCAATAGAAGTAATCTTTTTATTAGAAATAATATATTCTAATATTTTATAATATATATGAGCAAAAAAATTACTCTTAAATCTTTTTGTTAAAAGATTTCCTGCAACATCTCTAGTATCATCAACCGATATAAACACTTCATAATAGTTTTGCTTTTCTACAAACTTTTCATAAACATATAAAGTATAAATATCTTTATAAATAATTTTGTTATTAATAGTTTTAGGATCAAACTTCTTATCTAAATTATCAGAATACTGTTTTAATCTTTTAGAAATAAACCTATAAGTATAATCATTACGAACAAGTATTTTTTCTACTTTATTTTTATTAGCATACTGATTATGAATACCTTTTGCACAAGAATATAATATTTCAATAGCTAATGCTTGATCTCTTATATCCCCTTTACAATCTATATTATTTAAAAAGTTATCTAAAAATCTTTCTCTTGATAATTCATTATAACCTAAAAATTCTTTCTTTTCTTTTTCTGAATACATATCTCCTAAATGAATTTCTTTAAATGGCTCTTTGTCTATCAATGGATTATTAAAGAAATATATATCAAAATGTTCAAGTCCTCCGACCTTTTCTTCATCATCAGTTCTATCGCAAATTTCTTTTGATTGATAACTATGTACTTGAATATTTAATAGATGTCCTATTTCAATATTTATTCTTTCATGTCTTATACGACCATTACTTTTATAAAAGTCTTTTGTTTCTATCCAAGATCTTCTTGATACACCATTATGAATTAAGTTTAAAGTTGCCGTAGTAATAGTAAAGCCTTCCTTATTATAAAAACTCAATAATCCGTGATAATCTTTTTCTCCGTATTTTATGAAAGTTGGATTTTCATTCTCCTCATAATAATCTGGTATTTCTTGATTTTTAAATAATCTTTTATAATCTTCAATACTTAAAACATTCATTTCATCATTTGGAGTAAATACTTTAGAATATACATCTCCATCAACTATCTTCTTATTACCACCAAGTGAGTCATTTATTTTAATAAAATCACTTAATAAATCAATAAAATGGTATCCACTATGAAAAAGTTTTCCGTAACCATATTTGTATGGATGATTTTCTTTTCCTAAATCATGTGGCATTTCCCAAGCACCATCAGAGTGAAATATATCTATGTTAGTTATAGGCATTTTATATTTATTAACTACATCTGTTAGAACATCTTTTATTTTTTCATATCCCCTATGATACTGTCTTTGACACATTACCTTACAAGTACCTTTTGATTTTTTTGCAAGATCCAATATTTCATAATATTGTTTTCTTACCTTATCAATACTATGTAGAGAGGTCATATTCTTTGCAACTGTTATAGGTTTATCAGTTAAAACATTCATATTATTTTTTAAAGCAAATTCTAAATACATAAAATGGGCTTTTGGCTCTGTTGAAATAATTAAATGAGTAATTTCTAATGTTTTACAAACTGCTAAAAGATTGCTAGATACATCTTCAGGAAGATGATCATCATCTTTATATTTATCTGACAATGTAAATATTTTAGTTTTCTTAAAACCATTTTCATCTAGATATTTTCTTATATTATCTTTTTCAGATTCTAAATCTACAACTAGTTCTAAATTAACTTTTTTCTTTTTAAAGTAATGCAGATATATTCTCTTTGCATGAGGACCGATTCCTATTAAAGCAATATTTTTCATACCAATATATCCCCCTTTTGATGAGATATATTATAATGCTAAAGTTAAATATTTCATAACACAAAAAAAATAAGTGCTATGCAAAATTGCACAGCACTTTATTTACAATGATTTATATAATATCTTAATATTTCATAATCTCTTCTTGCAATGAATTTTGTATGATATACATTTTCATATTTTGATGCAATCAATTTATCTTCGGAATCTTTTATTAATTTCATAGCATCTTCAATATTTAACCATAAAAGTTTTGCACCTTCATCAATTTCCTTTTGAGTAAAATGAAGTTCTTTAGTATCTTTAATCACATGGGCAACATATACATAAGATGTTTGTTTGAAATTGTCGTGTGATTTTAATTCTTCAAAAGTACCTAAACAATCATCTATTTCTACAATACAACCTGCTTCTTCTAACACTTCTCTTTTAAATGCTTTAGTCGGATCTTCATCTTCTTCTATTCCACCACCAACTAATTTATATTCATTTTTTAGAGTTTTATTTAAAATAGCGATTTTATTATCTTTATTAAAAACAATTCCCCTTGCACCATATCTATGTCTAGGATTATCAAAATGAACAATATCTAAACCAAAATCTTCATCAGTTAATTTGTTTATACATTTCATAATTTAAAAATACCTCCAAATATAATTCATTTTTTCAGTAGTCTTTTGGAACTTAAATTAATAGTTAGTTCTTCAAGATTATCTATTGGTTTTATATCTAAACCAAGTGCTACTTGAAGCGCATAAATAATTCCTGCATGAGTAATAACTAGAATCCTTTTATCATGGTATTTTTCTCTTAAGAAATCTATGAATTCTTGTACTCTACTCAAAATTTCTTGCATGGACTCTCCATTAGGTGGTGTTATATGAAGTTGATTAAGAGAATTTAATTTTTCAACTGTAATTGGTGTATTTTGCCAGTCGCCTAAATTTCTCTCAATAATCCGATCATCACATACAAGTGGTAAATCAGGAACTAAAATTCTTGATGTTTGCAAAGTTCTTATTAATGGAGATGAAAAGCAAATATCATAAAGACTTGAATCAAAACTTTTAGCTTTTTCTCTAGTTTGCATTATACCATCTTTACTTAAACTACAATTTAATCTTCCTTGAAATACACCTAAATGATTAAATTCACTTTCAGCATGTCTTATAAATGTCAACTCCATTTTCATTCTCCTAGCATAAACCATTATACACTAAAAAAGACAGATTTAAAATAACTGTCCTTATATTTGTTATAATTTTATCAATAATTTATGTCTATTTCAAAACAATATTCACAAAATCTTTTGCTACATGATTAATTGTTTTTTTAGGATAAATAATACCAATAGCATTTATAGGCATTTTTTCTTTTAAATCAATTTTAACTAAATCATATTCTTCTATTTCATCTTCTATAAAGTATCCGATAAAATCATTTTTCTTTATAAAGTCTGCCATAAGTTTTGAATCAGGCATTTGATATTTTGGATCTAACTCAACATCATTTCTTTGTAATATTTCATCTAACATTTGCCTTCTTCTAGAACTGCCTGAAATAACCAAATCATAATTAGTTAAATCTTTTAAACTTTTAATTTTATTTTTTATATTTTCATAATAGGATTTAGAACAAGCAAAGCAGGTATTATATTGAGTAATAGGTTTCACTTCTAAATCTAGCTTTTCACTATAATTTATATTAGGTAAGTAATCAATTAATACATCTATTTTATGATTAATTAGATAATCATTTAAGTTAGAGGCACTATCAGTTTTAATGTTTATTTTTGCTTTTGGATATAATTTAATAAAATCAGAAAGATAATCAGATAATATAAAATCTGCAATATTTCTTGTAGTTCCAACAGTTAAAATTACATCTAAATTAGAAGATAATTCATCAGCGCTAAAAACTTCAATACTATTAAAAAACTTATCTAATTTATTATATATTCTTTCGCCATCCAGTGTTAATTCAAAACCTTTATTATTTGTTTTTAACAATTTTAAGTCTAAAATATTCTCCAATTGTTGAACACTTCTACTTAAACTAGACTGAGAAATACTATGTTTTCTTCCTGCTTCAGAATAACTCTTTTCTTTGGCAGAAATATAGAAATCATAATAATAATTAAAATTGCCTCTTAAATCATTAAGTTCAAACATCAATAATCACCCCTGAAATTGTTTTATATACTACTATAAAAAAAGATAAAAGTCAATAGTTGCTATGCAAAATTGCATAGCAACAAAATTTTAGATCTAATTAACAATATTAAAAAACTTACGGTTTATGTCCTTTATACAAAGTTTTTTATAATTTTGTAACATAGAAAAAAAAGCAAATCTTCTATATCAGTTGATCTGCTTTATAAATTGTAATTTGTAATTATTCACAAGTTCCATTATTATTTTTAAAATAATTTTCTATATTTATCATTGAATTGTCAATATTGTTAAAATCTACAATCTCATTTATTTCATCTGACATTTTTTTAGAACAATTATTACATTTAAAATAATTGT
>CAKOSN010000010.1 GCA_934102255.1 uncultured Bacilli bacterium
AGTGGTATGTTAGGTATCAGTGGTATTTCTAGTGATTTTAGAGATATTGAGGCTCAAATTAGTAATGGTAATCATAAAGCTATTTTAGCTCATCACTTATTAGTAAATTCTATCGTAAAATATATAGCTCAATACTATGTTGAATTAGGTGGATGCGATATGTTAGTATTTACAGCTGGTGTTGGTGAAAATTCTGCTCACGTTCGTCGTATGATTGTTGATAGATTAGGCGCTTTAGGTATGAAGATTGACCGTGATAAGAACGAAGCCACTAGATTTGGTAAAGAAGGAATTATCTCATCATCAGCATCATCAGTACCTATTTATGTAATACCAACTGATGAAGAAGTTATGATTGCAAGAGATACTTATAGTTTTCTTAATAACAATTAGTCAGGAGTATTTTTGTGGTAAATCCAATTTATAAAAAGATATATCAAAAGATAAAGAAATATGACACAATCGTTGTTGCTCGTCATATTGGTCCAGACCCTGATGCGGTAACTACCGAGATTGCTTTAAGAGATAGTATTAGAGAAACTTTTCCAAGTAAGAAAGTTTATGCTGTTGGTAATAGTGTTGCTCGTTTTAAAACTTATGGGAATTTAGATAAAATTAATGAAGATGAATTAGTTAATCCTTTATTGATTGTAGTTGATGTTCCAAATATTTATCGTATAGATGGTGCAACTTTTAGTAAGTATACAGAAGTAATAAAAATTGATCATCATCCATTTGAAGATAAAATGGGTGAAGTTGAGCTTGTTGATACAACTAGTTGCTCAGCAGCTCAGTTGGTTACAGAGTTAATATTTAACACAAAGTTAAAAATGCCGTTACATGTTGCCGAAAATCTATTCTGTGGAATTGTATCGGATAGTGATAGATTTTTACTTCCTTATACAACATCTAAAACTTTTCAATTAGTAAGTCGTTTGATTGCAGAGACTAATTTAGATTTTTCTAAGTTATATGTTAAACTGTATGAAAGACCAATAAATGAAATTAGATTCCAAGGTTATTTAGCTGAAAATTTAATTTTAACAGAAAATGGTTTTGCTTATATTAAAATTGACAATGAATTGATAGAAAGATTTGGCGTTGATAGCGGAACAGCTAGCAATATGGTTAATAACTTTAATTTCATTAAAGAGATTAAAGTTTGGGCTTTTATTTCATATGATACCAAGAATAAAGTATTTAAAGTAAATATTCGTAGTCGTGGTCCGGTTATTAATGAAATCGCTGCTAAGTATAATGGCGGTGGTCATGCTTTTGCAAGTGGAGTTAGAACTCCAAGTGCTGAGGATATTGATAATTTAATAAAGGACTTAGATGAGGCTTGTAAAGCTGGAAAGTAGGGAAACCTACTTTTTTAAATACTTAAAATTATGTATAAAAATCCGGTGTTTGAGTAAAATATATCTTAAATAAAAATTTTCATAGAGTTTAATACTCTATGAAAACGAAAACTCGTTATCTATTTTTAATTTATATATTAAATATACCATAAAAATGGCCTATTTTCTATATAATTTTTTTCTTTTTATGGTCAAAATTGTGGTCAGAAAAAAGTGTCAAGAAGTCAGTAATTATAGGGCTTTGCAAGCGTCAAGTAAATAATTATTATGAAATTCTATTGTAGTCAAATTCATGGTCAAATAGGCTTTGAGGCCAGTATTCACCTAGGTCTATCATAGAGTATTAAACTCTAGGAAAAGTGTAAATAATGTAAATGGGTACTCACATGACCGATATAAGTATTATTTATTTTTAAACGGAAATAATAGTAGTAGGTGGATTTATGTTACGTAATAAAAAGAAATTAATATTAACAATATTAGTAATGTGTCTTATAGGTTTAGTTGGAATAGGTATGTCTTATGCATATTGGCGATTTACTTATATGCAAACAGATAAAAATATAGCAGTTAGTAAATGTTTAAAATTAGAAATGACTAATGAAAAATATGAAATTAATTTAAGTAATATGTATCCCATAAGTGATGAAGCAGGAAGAAGTTTAACACCATATTCTTTTAAGATAACTAATACTTGTAGTATGTCAGCTGAATATTCAGTTAATCTAGAGATGTTAGAAGGCACTACTATGAATAGCAAATATTTAGCTATTTTAGTTAATAATGGCGATATTAAGTTATTAAGTACTTTTAATGAAGCTAAAACTACTATTAGTGGTTCAACAGAATCTAGAATTTTAGATACAGGAATATTAACGCCAGGAGCATCTAAAGAATATAGTATTTCTTTATGGATGGATAAGAGTGTTACTTTATCAGATGATGCTCAAAACAAAAGCTTTTCTGCTAAAGTGGTAATTGATGCTGTAATGAGTACTAAAACAATTCAAGATATGATACTATCTCAACTGGATACAACAGGTAAGTGTCCAGCAGTAAATGAAGATGGGACAGTCAATGTAACAAGTGCTGAATCAGAGAACTCTTTATTATGTAGTGCGAAAGATAATTATGGTACTTCATATTATTATCGAGGCAATGTTCAAAATAATTATGTCAAGTTTGCAGGATTTTATTGGCGCATAGTTCGTATTAATGGTGATGGCTCCATAAGAATGATATATGATGGAACTTCTGCACATGAAAATGGTGAAGCAAATGAAGATAGAATTATAGGAACAAGTGCATTCAACGAACAAAATGATGACAATGCTTATGTTGGATATATGTACGGAACACCAGACTCATTGACATATGAAGAGACACATGCCAATATAAATGATTCAACAATAAAAAAATACATTGATACATGGTATGAAAATAATATTAAAGGCAATGTGTATGAAACGTATTTAGCAGATAATCTTTTTTGCAATGATAGAAGCTTGGCGGAAAACAATACTGGAAATGGTTATAAAGATAGTTTTACTTACTATAGATGGGATAATGGACCATGGGAAGCCGACTATGGCGTGTACAATAATAAAATGTCTTTGCTCTGTTCAAATGAGAATGACATTTTAATAGTTAAGAATACTTCAAAAAATAATTCATCTCTAAAATATCCAATATCTTTAATAAATTATGATGAAGTGGTTCTAGCTGGTGATTATGGTGGCAATGCAATTTTCTATTTAAATTCCGGCTATGATTATTGGTCTATATCACCAGTTGCATATAATGGTACAAATGCAAGAGAACATATTGTTTTTAAGGAAAGATGGTTTCAGAATGTCGATAATGTAAGCCAACAACGTGGTGTTAAGCCAGTTATAAATTTAAAAGCTAACTCTTTAAAATTAGGCGATGGTACTATGGATAATCCATACACAGTTGAGTAGGTGAAAAATAATGAATAATAAGAAAAAATTAATAATACCAATAACAATTATTTGAATAAGTATAACTTTAATAGGACTATCTTTTGCTTATTATATAGCTAATTTTAATATAATAAATAAAGATAATTCTAATAGTACTATTACAGCTGGTTCTTTAGTAGAGGCAATACTTGAAATACCTGATAAGAGTGATAATACTAATATTTATCCAGGTTATAAATCTTCTAAGGAATATATAGTAAAAGGTAAAGGAAATAGTAATTCATTATCAACAGAAGCTTCTTTAATAGTAAAACCCAATTTAGGAGATTTTTCTAAATATGTCTATTGGTCTTTATATAAATCAGATGAAGAAATAACTTGCTCAAATACTTTAGAAAGTAGTGATACAGGTTCATCTAATAAAAGTGAATGCAATATACCTAGTTCAGCTAAGTTAGTACTTTCTGGAAATGAAGATACTACTCATATAAATTTAACTGTTAATTATGATACTAATGATAAATATTATTTAGTAACAGAGTATTTAGATTCTAATGAAGATCAATCTGATTTAATGGATAAAGAATTTAATATAGATGTGTCTTTAGAAAAGCCAGAGGATTCTATTCAAAATAAGATAATTGGAGAGTTGGATACAACAGGAAAATGTCCAACAGTAAATGATGATGGTACTGTAAATGTAATGAGTGCTGAATCAGAGAATTCATTATTATGTAGTGCACCAGATAATTATGGCACTTCATATTATTATCGTGGAAACGTTCAAAATAACTATGTTAAGTTTGCGGGCTTTTATTGGCGTATAGTTCGTATTAATGGTGATGGTTCCATAAGACTTATATATGACGGAACAACGGCTCATGTAAACGGTGAAGCAAGTGAAGATAGAATAGTAGGAACTAGTATATTTAATGAAAAAGGTGCTGACAATATTTACGTTGGCTATATGTATGGAACGCCAGGTTCATCAACTTATGCAAAAACACATGCCAATATAAATGATTCAACAATAAAAAGGTATATTGATACATGGTATGAAAATAATATCAAGGAAACAAAATATGAATTGTATCTTACAGATAATTTATTTTGCAATGACAGGACAATAAGTTCTGGTATATATAATTCAAGCTATGATAATTTGGGATATGGTGGATATTCTACTGCGTACAGATGGTCTTATTCTCCGTGGGATGATGATTATAATAAAACTGTGTATTTTCACTGCAAACAAAAGAATGATGCTTTTACATCAGGAGATTCCAAAAATAGAAATGCTAATTTAATGTATTCTATTTCGCTTTTATCAAGCGATGAACTTGTACTTAGTGGAGCTTATAACATAAAAAATAGTGGCTTTTTTATGTATTCTGGTCAAGAATACTAATAGATTTAATGCCCAAGATGTAATTAACGACCGACTAGTTGCTAGCGGAATTCATGGGTATACACAAACATATAAAGAATCTGGTGTAAAACCAGTAATTAATTTAAAACTAAATTCTTTAAAAGCAGGTGATGGTACGATAAATAATCCGTATGTAGTTGAATAAATAAAAAATAGGGGAACCTACTTTTTTTTTACTTGAGTCACTTAAAGAAAACAAAGGCCTTGACTAAAGGACTTACCTATATTAGTATTAAAGTATGAGGATTTGTTATGCATAAAGATTATAAAAAGAGGTTAACAATTTTAACAATTATACTAGTAGTACTTATAACTGTTCTAGTATTTTATTATATATGGAAAATAGATGATGATAATAAAACACAAAAAAGTACTTCTTGTGTTGATATAATATATAGTGATGAATTAACATATAACTTAGTTAATCCTGAAGCACTTAAAGATAGTGATGGAAAGGGTTCATCAGTAAGAAGTATATCGATAACTAATAAGTGTAGTGATATAAAGACTATTCAACTATATTTAGATGTTTTAAATACTTCTACTATTAATAGTAATAAGATTAAAACTTATATAAATGGTGATATAACTTTAGAGCCAACTCTTTTAAGTGATTTAAAAACTTTAAAGAATAGTGATGATGCTATTAAAGAAAAGAAAAGACTATATAAATATGATTTAGAAAGTGGTAAGAGCATAAGACTTAATCTAAGGATGTGGCTTGATGAATATGCTGCTACTAGTCAAGATAAAAATACTTTCTATAGTACTTATGAAGTAGTAGCATCTGATCAAATTATTAAACCTACTTTTGTTGAAAAGTTATTAAAGGATAATCCTAATATTATAAGTAATATTGATTATATTAGTGATGTTATAGAGACAGGTTTAGTTAAAATAGATAATACTTATTATTTTAGAGGAAATCCAGTAAATAATTATTTTAAAATAGATGATTATATTTTAAGAATAGTAGGTATTAATAGTGATAATTCTATAAAACTTGCTTTTGTAAATAATACAATAGATAATCAGTTTAATGAATATTCTAATAAAGAAGAAACAGTAGTTTTTAATACTAGTAGTGCTTTTCAAGCTTTAAATACTTGGTATGAAGAAAATATAAGTAAATATGATGAATACTTAGTTACGAAAGATTACTGTGTTGATACTACTTATACTAAGTACTATAATCAAATAACTTATGGTGGTAACAAAAGACTTTTCGATGAAGATAATCCTAGTTTAGTATGTAATGCCGGAGATAGGGATTACGGTGGTAAATATAGTAGTAAAGTAGGTATATTAAGTGCTGATGAGGCAAGTATAATTGGTTTTAGTTCTAAGTTTAATAACCAAAATAATTATTTATTCTTAAATAAAGATACTTGTACTTCGACACCTTATAGTTATTATTATGGAGCTTATATAACTGTTATAAATAAAGAGGGTAAGATATCATATACAAAAGTTAATAATACTTGTAGTATGATTCCTATTATAAATATTAATGGTCATTTAACTATTAAGGGTGAAGGTACTATAGATAGTCCATATGAATTAGATTTAGATGACTAAACAATAAAAATATGATAAAATTTAAATAAGTAGGGTATATGATATAAGAAAGTATTGGTGGTACTTATGAATAAAACAACCTTTATTTTACTAGGGGTAACTTATTATATAGTTTCTGTTTTAATTATTATTATTGTTTTAAATAAAATTAATAAAAAAGAAAAAAATAAGTATAAACAAGAAATAGAAGAGTTAGAAAGAGATAAAAATCAAATAATATCTTCAGATATAATGAGTAGTTTACAAACAGTTGAAGAATTTGTTAATAATGATTTAATGCAAGAAGTTTATACTAATCTTCGTAAGCGTTTTGATGCCATAAAAAAAGAAGATATTCCTAAAATCACGGATAATTTATTAAAGTTAGAAGATTTATATGATAGTAAGAAATATAAAGAATTAAGTAAGTTATTAGGAACCGTTGAATTTGATATTTATTTAGTAAAAGCTAAGAGTGATTATTTACTTAAAGAGATTAAAAAGATTACTTTATCAAAGGGAAAGAATAGAGAGATTGCAACTTCCCTAAAGACAAGATATCGTTTAGTGTTAAATGAATATAATAACCATAAGATTGAGTATACTTATATAAGTAAACCAGTAGAATTACAGTTTGAAAATATTGATAAGTTATTTAGTAATTTTGAAGTTGCTATGGAAGGTAATAACTATAGTGAAGTTAATAAAATTATTAAAGCTTTAGATAATATGATAGGTAATTTAGAACTAGTTATTAAAGAAGGTCCATCTATTATTTTAATGGGTACTAAGTTAATACCAAGAAAGATTGAAGATATTAAATCTATTAAAGATAGTATGATTAGGGATGGTTATAATTTAGATTATTTAAATATTGATAATAGTATTAAAGATGCTAATAAAAAGATTGCAACAGATTTAGAGAAAATTAATGTTTTAAATATTACGGATTCTTCGGTAGAATTAAAGACTATATTAGATTATTTTGATAATTTATATAATGAGTTTGATAAGGAAAGACTTGCTAAGAAAACTTTTGATGATGAAATGCGTAGTGTTTTAGTACGTGCGAATAAGTTAGAAAGAAATAATAATGAGTTAAGAAGAAAGACTAGTGATTATAAGTATTCTTATGATATTAATGATAGTGATTTAGATATTTTAGAAGAGATAGCTAAGGAACTTAAGGATATTAAGAAAAATTATGAAGTAATAGTTAGTCATCATCGTAATAAAACTGTTGCTTATACAAGACTTTCTAAGGAGATGCAAAAGTTAGATAGAGCTTTAGATGAAGTAGCAGAAAAGTTAAATACGTTCTATGATACTTTTGGCAATCTAAAGGAAGATGAGTTAGAAGCAAGAGAACAATTAGACCAGATAAAAGAAGTGCTTATTAAAGCTAAGGGAAAATTAAATGAGTATTCTTTACCTATGGTTCCTGATTATTATTATACTTATATGGCGGAAGCTAAAGAAGCTATCGATGATGTTAAGGTAGAATTAAATAAAAAGCCTATTTCTATTAAGACTTTAAATGTTAGAGTTGATACGGCAAGGGATTTGGCAGTTAAATTATATAATACAGCCAAAGAAGTAGTAAAAACGGCTTATATGGCCGAAATGAGTATCGTTTATGGTAATAGATATCGTTCTTTAAATAATAATTTAGATATAGCTTTAATTAAGTCAGAAAATCTATTCTTTAAGGGTGAATATAAGAAGTCTTTAGAATGTAGTATAAATGCTATCGATGTTATTGAGCCAGATTATTATAAAACATTAAGAAGTACTTTAGAAAAAAGATAAATTAGAAAGAAAAAGGGTTGTATGAAAAAAATAAATTTATTATTGTTTTTGCTAGTGTTGTTGCCAATTGGTTTTATTAAAGTTAATGCAAGAATGCTTACAGTATCAGAAGTAGCTAAAGAACTTGATAATGAATATATAACTATTAATGTTAATAGTACTAATAGTACACTTGATTTTTCGTATCAAGGAAAGACAGTTTTTTCTTTAAAATATACTGATGAATATTTATTATATGATGATCCTGTTACAGAAGTTACTAGCGATAAGGCGATGTATGCTACATATGAACCAACGTTAATTCCTGAATTAATTGAAGCTGAGTTTAGACTTAGTGGTCTTAGTAATGTAGTTGTTGATGACGATATTTATGATGTTAATAATTATGATACTTATGGACTAGCTATTAAAGGGATAAAATATAATCTTAGTAATCAAAATAATGGAGCATCTTCCAGTGTTAGTGGTACTTATTATAATTATATTAAATTAAGTTTGGATACGGATAAAGTTACAAAGCTTGCTAATACTTATGGCGTTAAAGAAGGCGGTAATAGTGATAATTTACCTTCCAAAGATGATGAATCGGATGATGATAATAGTAGTGAAAATACCACTGATACGGATAAGAAAGATGACATACAGAATCCAGAAACCGGAGAATTTTTACCAACAGCTGCTCTTATTATTTTAATTTTAGGTAGTGCTATTGTTTTAAGTAGAGTAAAAAATAAATTTGTAAGAATTTAAAGAAATAGATAATGGTAGTTATGAAAAGAAAAGGTATATTATTATTTTTATTGGCGTTGTTACCGGTTATGATTATTAAGGTAGATGCTAAAGTATTTACGATTGATGAAGTTGTTGCTCAATTTAATAAGGAAATTAGTGAAACATATACTACTTTAGGAGATTTAAAAGCTGTTGTTGATAGTGAAAATAAAAAAGTAAAATTAGTCAAAGATGAGAAAGAAAGTTTACTTGACTATACTGATACTTATATTGAGTATAAGTATAGCGGTAGTACACCTACTAACATTAATGTAATGGAAGAGTATTATACTCAACTTATTTTTAAAGCATTTTTGGATAGTCTTTTTAGTTTAACTAATGTTAAATACTATTATTCAGTTGCATATATTGAATCTTATGAAAATAATTTTGACAAATATAATGTTGAGTTAGTTTATACTGATTATAAATATAATGATAAAAATGATGCGGGGGAGACTGTGGAAAAAGATGCTTCTTATATAAGCAGTTTTAAATTAGGGTTTGATAGTGATAAGATAAATACTTTTGCAGAAACTTATGCAAAAAGTAAACATTTTAATTTAATTCCTAAGTTAAATATGACAATTTTAGACGGGGATGTTAGTTATAATTTTAAACTAGATTATACTAAAGAAGATGAAGATGATGTTCCTTATTGTGCTGTTTATCGTTCTGATTCATTAGATGGAACTTATACGAATATTGACGATGGCAATATGCTAGTTTCTTGTGAAGAGCGAGATAGTGGTGTTTACTTGGTTGATGAAACCGCTGTTAAAGGTAAGACTTATTATTATAAAGCCCAAGTGGTAGGTAGCGATAAATTCAGTAATATTTTAAAAGTTGATTTAGCAAATAATATAATTACAGATACTAGTAGTGGTGAAATAATATATGCTCCTTCTAAAGATGATGATACTGGTAATGAAGATAAAGTAGCAGCAGATGATAAAACCGAAGAAGAAACTAAAAAGAATTACAAGAATCCAGAAACTGGTGCTTTTCTACCAATGATACCAATTTTAGTATTAAGTTTAATTAGTATTGTTGTCTGGAATAAAGTTAAAAATAAGTTTGTAAAAATTTAATATATTTAGGAGTTATCTATATAGGTAATTCTTTTTTTTAACATAAGCTAAGCTTATGACCAATCTTTAGCAATTTATTCAGTAATTTATAGTTAACTTTTGATAAAAAACTTTTTTACTTGCCTAGAAAAAGAATATTGTGTTACAATACATAAAAATTTTATTTATATTTATTAAAAGAAGGTTTATTATGTATGTTGCTTTAAATTCTGAAAATAAAAGAATCCATATTTCTGCTGCAAGTAAAATTGGTAATTATTTTTGTCCTATTTGTAGAGAAGAAGTTATTGTAAAAATGGGTTCGATTAATGCTCATCATTTTGCGCATAAAAGTAATAGTTTGCATTTATTAAGTGATAATTGGAATTATGATATGAGCGATTGGCATTATGATTGGCAGAATCAATTCCCTTTAGATAATCAAGAAGTTGTTTTTAAATTGGATAATAAAATTCATAGAGCTGATATTTTTATTGATGGAACTGTTATAGAATTTCAACATAGTCCAATAAAAGAAGTTGAATTTAATGATAGAAATGATTTTTATTTAAAATTGGGTTATAAAATAATTTGGATATTTGATGCTTTAGATAGAGATATTCATTTATCACAGCATAATATTAATGATGATGTATATTGTGAATGGAATTATCCGATTAAATTTTTAAATAACGTTGATTATGCTAATAGTAATTTAAGCATATATTTACAAATTGGTAAGGCGATATGGTATAGACAACCTGATTATAAAAATATTGAAGATATCAAAAAAGTTGCTATTGAAAAAAATATAATTAAGATTGATAAGGTGATTAATGGAATAAAGTCCTTTTTGTCGAATGATTATTATAGTGATTTTGAAATAATAAACAATTACGTAAAAATAAATAATAATAGTTATATCCATTTTCCATATAAAAAAATTAGAAATTTACATAATCTCACTGATGCCGTAAGTAATTCTGATTTAGAAAATTATTTTGATTTCTACGGCTATTGTCCATTAAGAGATAAAGAGTTCTTTTATCATAAAAAGTGCCAGGAATGTTGCTATCTTGACAGTGTCTGTATGAGATGTATGTATCGATTTAAGAATTTAAAAAAAGACCGCGTATCTGAAATTTTAAATGTTGATTATGATCAGGATGGAAGAGTCATATATGCAATATTGCGATTTGATAATGAAATAGAACCATATTCTTTAGAAGAATTACCAACTTATACAAAAACTATATTAGCATTTGCAGATAAATTTTATAGAGCCAAATGGGTTAGATTTATTGATGTGAAGACAGGAAATGTTATTTATATGTCTGGATTTAATCTAAGAATGTTACTTAAAAATAAAAAATGTATTGGAAGATTATGCTATTATAATTGGGAAGGAAAGTATAAGGCAACTCGTGAAGAACGTGAAATATATTATTGGAATGAACCAAGATGGTTACTTATTTGGTATGTTTTTGATTGACTATTCTAGTTAGAATGTTGAGAGTGATAAATTCAGTAATATTTTAAAAGTTGATTTAGCAAATAATATAATTACAGATACTAGTAATGAAGATAAAGTAGCAACAGATGATAAAACTGAAGAAGAAACTAAAAAGGATTACAAGAATCCAGAAACTGGTGCTTTTCTACCAATGATACCAATTTTAGTATTAAGTTTAATTAGTATTGTTGTCTGGAATAAAGTTAAAAATAAGTTTGTAAAAATTTAATATATTTAGGAGTTATCTATATAGGTAATTCTTTTTTTACTAATATTTTAAAGAAATTAAAAGAAAATTAAGACTTATGATATAATCATACTAAGAAAGCTGGTGCAATGATGCAAGAAATGATATTTAGAGGTCATAAAGTAAGTTATACAGATGTTGATGCTAATCCTGAGTTGGGATTTAATTTTCCTTTTCAGATACTTATTCCAGAAAAATTAAATGAAAATCCTAATTTAATATATGCTTGTAATTTAACACAAGATTATTCTTTTAAATGTACTACGATAAAAGAATTAATTGATTTAATAAAGACATCTGGTAATGAAAAGTATGCATCGATTGATACAATGATGATGCATTTATGTTTAGATAATGGTAATCCCATGATTATTCCTTTTATACCTAGATTAGGAAATTTTCGACCTAATTTTTTAGGGCGAGATTGTTTGTTAAATAATTTTAAATTAACTGGAGCAGATAAACATTTTGTTAAAGAAATGTATATGTATAATGATTTGGCTAATCAACATAAAGCTATGGTTGAGGCTGCAATTAATTGTTTAAGGCAAATTGGTATAGCGGTCGTTGATAAGGTTGTTCTTTGTGGTTACTCGGAAGGAGCAAAGTTTGCATCGCATTTAGCCTTACTGCATCCGGAAATTGTTAAAGCTGTCGTTGCTGGTGGTACGGGCGGTATCATGTCAATGCCAATAAGCACTTATGGTGATTATGAATTTATTTATCCAACAGGAATAGCTGATTTAAGCAATTTTAATTTTGAGGCTTTTAAAGATATTTCTTTCTTTTATTATATGGGCACAAATGATAAATCGGATTCGGCTATACCTTATTTTGAAGATTATCGTTATTTAGATAAGGACGGCAATGTCCAAATATTAAAAGATGAATGCGGTAATAGTACGCCGTTTGTTGATGATGCTGGTAATCAAAAGTTTGTTTTAGATAAAAATGGTAATTATATGGCAAAATTTAGTTTATTTAGTGATAGTGAAGTTAACGCTATAAATAAAGTATTAGGAACTAAAATTCAAGATAGGTTTAGAAAACAAGAAGAAATATATAAAGAATTAGGTCTAAAAGCAACTTTTAAAATGTATAATGGTAATCATCATACAGTGTTTAATGAGAATGATAAGTTGTTTTTGGATGTTGATAATTTTATGATTGAATGCCAAAGAAGTGATACTTTTACCTTATAGAAATATATAAACTGATATCAAATTTTAAGTATGAAAAAAGACCGTCTAATAATAGACAGCCTTTTAAAAATTCCATAATGGGGCGAAATGTGGGGTTCGAACCCACGCGTGCCGGAGCCACAATCCGGTGTGTTAACCACTTCACCAATTCCGCCATTACTTAAAATATTCTATCAAGTAATTGTAAAAATTGCAAGTATATATTATACTTAATTTATAGAAAGTAGTGATTTTTATGTATTTATTAGATTTCTGGGAGCAAAATTTACCAGACCAGTTAGGAGAGTTCTTTAATAGAATTAAAACTTTTATTATTGATACAGGTATGACTATTTATGATAATATGGTATCAATTATGGGAGAAACTCCTGCTAAAATGACAATAATTGCCGGAACCGTTATAATCGTTCTAGCCGTATTACTTAAGATAATCAATAGATAATTAGTGTTTTTTTCTAGTAGAATCGTTGTCTTTTTTAGCAAGCTTAGCGTTTTCTAACTCATTTATAATAAAGTCGAGCATATCATTTCTATATGTATCATTAATTTCAGGAACATTTATTATAGTTTTTAAAGAGCCAATTAATAAGGCTTGTTTTTGTTTAATCAAATTAAGCTTATTAAAATCTATATCAAGTGGCATTCCAAGTAAAAGATAGGGATAAAAGCTTTGATAGAAATTTAGTTCTTCTTGGATACTTTCTTTTATCTTACCAATCCTATCTTTAATAACCGTTGTATCTTTTCTGGATAAAATATATCCTCTAGAAGCTTGATAAGTTTTAGCAAATAATTGACCACAAACTTTTATCTTTTTTTGACATAATTCCGCATTTTCTTTTATAGTTTCTTCGTTCATAAGTAATCCCTCTTCATGACTTTAGATTATACTAAAATAGCAAGAGTAAGTCTAGTAAAATTAGCACTTTTCTTAATTTTTAGCATATCCTATAAAGGGTGTATTATGCAAAGAATTAATACGAATACGGTTGTTGTTTATAATTATACGGAGTTAAAGAGTGCTTTAGAAAATACAACTGATACTTTTGTTTATTTAGGCAGTGATATTACTTTGACAAATGGTATAAAAATAAATGCCAGTAAAACTAGTGTTATAATTGACGGAACTTATCAAGGAGTTACTTATACATTAACAGATAAGAAAAGTACTGCTGCTAGTGATACAATTTATATTGCTTCTAGTAACAATAAGGCTGTAACGGTGGAAAATTTAAATTTTGTTGGATATAACTATTATGGAATTATTTATGTTCCGGATAGTTCTACGTATAGCAATACGATTTTAACTTATAAAAATATTACTTATGTTGGTCCTCAAATCTATTTTCATCCTTATGGATTAACTAGGTTTATTGATTGTGATATTACTATTCAAGATAATTATACTGTTGGTAATGAAGTTGCTGAGTGCAATAGGATTGATATTGGTGGTAGTACTACTATTATGCATAAATCAACGGCTAATTCAGGTTTTTGGTTTCGCAATAGTAATCCTAGTTTGACTATTTTAGAAGGAGCAAAGGTAAATTTTACGAGTACTTCGCGTGAGTTTATTTATGGAGTAACTAATTTAGTTTTTACGATTGAGAAAAATGCTAGTTTTTATGTAACAGCTGCTAATGGTTTTGCTTATCAATCTTTTGGAACTGGTCTAACAAAATTATGCGAAAATGCCACTTTTGTCTTAAAAAAGACTAGTTCGAATGGCGCTTATGCTACTTGGTATAGCTATGGACATTTATATGTTTTAGAAAATGCTACTTTAGAGATAATAAATGATTATACAGGTTTAACCACTAGTAATTATAATATAACTTTTCCTAATTCTAGTGGGGCTTTAAACTTAGTTAATCCTTTAAAGGTATTATTATATAATAAAGTAGCTGATGTTATTAATGTTGTAAATAAAATTCCTTTTAACTTTTCTTTTACAAGAATAAATATGTTTTCAGTTGCTTCTCTTTTCGATAGTGAAGATTTTCCAGAATTTTCTTGGTATAAAGATAGTGAAGTAGGAGTTGTAAATGGTTCTTTAACTAGTAGTGCTACTACAATAACAGAAAATAATTTTACCGAAGAAGAACTTACTAAGTTACCTGCTTTAAGTAATTTTAAAATGCAAGGTAAAAAAATTTTATCAATAGGAACAATTCCTCTTATGATTTCAGCAATCACTGATGTTTCTTTAGAAATTAAAGGTCTTACAGTAGCGGACTCGTTTGTTAAAATAAATTATTTAGATGTCGATGTATCAGTAAAAGCTTTAGATACAGGAAGATTTACATATCAACATAGCGATACTATTCCGATTGGAACAGAGGTTACTTTTAATGTTAAATATCCTAATGACTTTATTTACATAACTAAAGTAGTAACGGTCATTTATCCTGGAGAAATTAGTATAGTTGCTCCTGATAAAATAACTTTTTTACTTGCGCCGATAAGTAGTGTAACTTTAATATGTCCAAAAGCTTCCGAGATTAATATTATAATTGATGATACAAGAATTGATACAACTAGTTGGTATCTATATGCTTCTGTTTCCATAAAAATATAAGACTAATTTTATAGTCTATCCTCCTTATGTATTTTATGAAGAAAAGAAAAAAAGGTTCTCAAAGTTACGATAGAGTAAACTACCAAAAAATAAAAAAGAAAAAATTTAAATGTTACTTTAAAAGAGACCAAATTTAAGCCTAAATATGATATAGTGGTTTTAGCAGAAAAAATTAGTTAGGAGTGTTTTAAAATGCTAGATAAATTACAAAATTATGATACAGTTATAACTACTAATAATATTAAAAAAATTATTTTAAAGACTTTAAGTCAAGAGAGAAGATTACTTAATTTAAAGTTTTATACTTTAGAAGAGTTTAAAAATAATTATTATGGTGTTCCTACTAAAGAAGCTTTATATTTTTTAATGAAACATTATAATTATGGTTATGATATTGCTTTAGAATATTTAAGTAATATTTTTTATGATACGGATGAGTTAAAAGAGTTAAAGAGTGTTTTAGACAGTAATGATTTAATTACTTATAATCCCTATTTTAAGAAGAGTCTTAAAAGGGTAGTAACTATTGGTATTACTTTAGATGAGGCTTTAGCCAAAGAGCTAGAATTTTATCATTTAACCAATTTAAGTTTTGATGTTAAGAATGAGTTTCAACACCAGGTGGTTAGCTATCAGACCAGTAGTGAGGAAGTCGTAAGTACGGCGGTTAAGATAAGAAATTTATTAAAACAAGGTGTTGGTCTTAATGATATTTATCTAGTTAATGTTGATAATACATACTTTAATGAATTAGATAGAACTTTTAAAAACTTTAATATTCCGCTTAATCTTTATGAAACTAGAAATATTGGTAATACAAAAACAGTTCAAGAATTTTTAAAAAAATTAGGTGAGACGCAAAATATTAGTGAAGCTTTAGAAGGCATCGAAGATGATGATATTAAGAGAAAAATAGTTAATTTATTTAACAGTTATACTTTTGATTACCAAATAGATAATACTTTTTTAGAAATGGTTGCTTGTGATATAAAGAAAATTAATATTAGTTTACCTAAGTATGATAAGGCTGTAAATCTAATTAATATTAGTGATATGTTACTTCCTGATAAATACTATTTTGTTTTAAATTTTAACCAAGGGGTTGTGCCAAGGATATATCATGATGATAAATTAATTAAGGATAAAATGCATAAGAGTTTGGGCCTTGCTACATCGTTAGACTTACTAAAACAGGAAAAACAAGATGTAAAGATTAGACTTTTAAGTAATCCTAATGTGTATATAAGTTATAAAGAAAAAGATAACTATAGTACTTATTATCCAAGTCCTTTAATTAGTGATTTAGGTTTAGAAGTAGTAACAGAAGAGGTTAATCCTTATAATTATTCTCATCTTTATAATAAAATGAATTTAAGCATCTTTTTAGATAGATATTTAAAATATAATGAAAAGAATGAGTATTTAAAAAATTTAATGACAAGTTATCCGGATATTAATTATAATACTTATGATAATCGTTATATAAAAGTTGATTTTGAAGATTTATATAAGTATTTAAATGGGAAAAGTAATCTTTCTTATTCGGCAATGAACAATTATTATTTATGTGCTTTTCGTTTTTATATTGCTAATATTTTGAAGTTAGACCCTTTTGTTGATACTTTTGCTGCATTCTTAGGTTCTTTATTTCACGATTGTTTAAGTAAAATGTATAATGAAGGTTTTGATTTAAGAACGGAATATGATAAGTATTTAGAAAAGAGAGAACTAACAAATAAAGAAAAGTTTTATATAGATAATTTATATACGACTTTAGAGTTTATAATTAAAACGATAAGAGAGCAAGAAAGCAAATCAATGTATGATAAGACTTTGACTGAGACAAGATTAAATCTAAGAAAAGAAGGTAAGATTACTATTAATTTCCTAGGATTTGTTGATAAGATTAAGTATTTAGAAGATAATGACGGTAAGTATTTAGTAGCTATTATTGATTATAAAACGGGATATGTACCAACGACTTTAGACAATATTAATTATGGATTGCATTTACAGTTGCCGGTGTATATTTATTTAACAAAGAGAGGTCTACATAAGGATATTAAGATTACAGGCTTCTATTTACAAAAAATTTTAAATGGTAAGACAGTAGATTCTGATTCTTTGGAAGAAGATAGTAAGAAGGCTTTAAAACTGGATGGATATTCAATTAATAGTGAAGAAGAATTAATTAAGTTTGATAGGACTTACACGAAGAGTGATGTCATTAAGGGAATGTCCACTACAAGTAAAGGTTTTGCTCATTATGCTAAGTTGTTTAATGATAGTGATATTGAGAAAATTGATAGAATAGTTGATGAACGTATTAACGAAGTAGTGGGAGCAACCTGTGAAGGTAATTTTCCAATTAATCCCAAACGAGTTAAAGGCGAACTTATTGGGTGTGAATTTTGTAAGTATAAAGAAATTTGCTATCGCAAAGAGGAAGATATTGTTGATTTAGAATATAAAACCAGAAAAGATATTTTAGGAGATGATGATAATGCCAAAGTGGACGAGTGAACAACAAGATGCAATCTATAAAAAAGGAACGAATATAATTGTTTCAGCGGGAGCAGGGTCTGGTAAGACAGCTGTTTTATCAGAACGTGTCTTAGAGCATGTTAAATCGGGTATTAGTATTGATGATTTATTAGTTTTAACATTTACTAATGCGGCTGCTGCGGAGATGAAGGATAGAATTCGTAGCAAAATAAGAAAAGTTCCGGAATTAAAGGAAGAATTAGATAAAGTTGATTTAGCTTATATTACGACTTTTGACTCTTTTGCTTTATCCTTAGTTAAAAAGTATAGTTATTTAATGAATATTTCTAAGAATATCAATATTATTGATGCTAGTATTATGACTTTAAAAAAAGAAGAAGAGTTAAATAATATTTTTGAAGAGTTATATCAAGAAAGAAATCCTTTATTTTTAAAGTTAATTAGTGATTTTACAGTTAAAGATGATAAAGAAATATTTAATGCTGTTCTTAGTTTATATGCTAAACTAGATAATCGTTTTGATAAAGATGTTATTTTAAATAGTTATCTTGATGATTATTATAGTGAGGATAATATAAGTAAGCTAGTTAATGATTATGTAGCTTTAATAAAAATGCGTTTAGAAGTTTTAAATAATACAGTTGATAATTTATATCATTATACTGATGATACTTTTCAAGGTAAAATGGAAGAGGTTATTAGACCTTTAATAAGTGCAGCTGATTATTTAGATATTAAAAGATTATGTGTTATTAAGTTGCCAATTTTAAGAGGCGCTGATGAAGTAACCAAAAAAATTAAAGACGAAGTTAAGTCTATAGTCGATGAAATAGGGGAGCTAACAAAGTATAATTCGCTAGATGAGATTAAAGAAAGCTTGTATTTAACAAAGGATTATGTAGAGATTATCATTGCTATTATTAAAAAATTAGGTGAGAGTTTAGATAAGTTTAAAAGAGATAATAATGCTTATGATTTTATTGATATTGCGAAAATGGCTATTAATATTTTAAAAGATAATGAGACCGTTCGTGAGGAGATGAAATATAAGTATAAAGAAATTTTAATTGATGAGTATCAGGATACCAATGATATTCAAGACATCTTTATTTCTTTAATTGAAAATAACAATGTTTATATGGTTGGAGATATTAAACAGTCCATTTATCGTTTCCGTAATGCTAACCCAATGTTATTTAAGAGTAAGTATGAAGCTTATCAAAATAATAATGGCGGTTTAAAAATTGATTTAAATAAGAATTTTAGAAGTCGTAGCGAAGTTTTAAATAATATTAATATGATGTTTAATTTATTTATGGATAATTTTATTGGGGGCGCTGATTATATTCAGTCGCATCAAATGGTGTTTGGTCTTACTCCTTATAATGATGTTAATAAAGAAAACTATAATATGGATGTTTTAAATTATACTTATGATAAAGAATCAAAATTTACTAAAGAAGAAATTGAGATTTTTACAGTAGCTCGTGATATTCAAGAAAAAATAGCCAGTGGTTATGAAATGATGGATAAGGAAACGATGCAGAGAAGACCAGTTAATTATGGCGATTTTGTTATTTTAATGGATCGTTCAAGTAGCTTTAATTTATATAAGAAAATATTTGAATATTTAAATATACCTATAACTATTTATCGTGATAAAACAATCAGTGATTCAGTGGATATTTCTATTATTAAAAATATTTATAACTTGTTAGTTTTAATTAAAAAAAGAGATTTTGGTACGATGTTTTCTTATTCATTTATGGCTGTTGCTCGTAGTTATCTTTTTAATATGAGTGATAAAGATATCTTAAAAATTATTAGTAATAGGTCGTATGCAGAGACCGAAATTTATGCCATTTTATATGAATTAGCTAAGAAACTTGATAATTTACCAAATAATGAAGTATTTCGTTTAATTATTGAAAGATTTAAATTTCAAGAAGCATTTATCACTACTGGTGATGTTAAGGAACATTTGGTGACGATTGACTCAATAAGTAAGATTGCAGATAATGCCACTAATTTTGGATATAGTCCGTATGAATTTTTTGATTATTTAAATATGGTTTATGAAGAAGGCTTGGATATTAAATTGTCTTTAAATAAAGAGGCTTCTAACTCAGTTAAGATTATGACTATTCATGCTTCGAAGGGGTTAGAATATCCTGTTTGTTATTTTACAGGTCTATCTAAGAAATTTAATATTGATGATTTAAAAAATAAATTCTATTATGATAATACTTTAGGTTTTATAACTCCTTATGTAAAAAATGGTATTCATAGTACAGTTGTTAAACTGATGTTAAAGAATAAGTATATTTTAGAAGAGATAAGTGAAAGATTGAGATTATTTTATGTTGCTTTAACTAGAGCTCGTGAGAAGATGATTATTGTTGGGGAGTTTGATAAGAATGAACTGGCTTATAAAGTCGAAGGAGTAGTAGATAGAGAAACCAGAAGTAGTTATCGTAAGTTTACAGATATGCTAAATTCAGTTTATGATTATCTAAAACCTTATATGCAAGACATTGATATTGACTCTTTAGGGCTTACTAAAGATTATAATTTATCAGTAAAAAAGGATTTAGCAACTTTAAAATCTGAAAAGGGCGAGATTATCGCTGTAGATGAGTACATTCCTGATAGTAAAAAAATAGAGAATAGTCATTTTTCTAAAGTTACTAGTACTTTAAGAAGTAAAGAAGAGCAAAAAAATATTGATTTTGGATTACGAATGCATTATTTATTTGAAATAACTGATTTTAGTAATCCTGATTATAAGGATTTTAATGCTTTTGAAGTTAATTGTATAGAAAAATTTATTAATACTGGTATTTTAAATGATAGTAAAGAAATTTATAAAGAATATGAATTTATGTATGATAATGGTTATTCAGAAAATCATGGTATTATTGATTTACTAATTATTAAGAAGGATAAGGCAATTATTGTTGATTATAAGTTAAAACATACTACTGATGCTGCTTATTTAGAACAGTTAAAAGGTTATAAAAATTATATTTTAGAAATGACTAATTTACCAGTTTGCTGTTATTTATATTCAATTATGGATAGTAATTTAGTTAATTTAAATATTTAATTAGAGGTGAAAAGCTTCTAATTTTTTAGATTGGGATTAAAAAAAGATTGTCGACACGCGTGTCGACAATCTACTGTATGAAAACTTTGATTTGGAGTTACTATAATTATATTTTCTGGTTACTTTGAAAAGTTAATATAATTGTAAAAATATAATGTTAATTTATAAATTAATGAATTGTCGACACGCGTGTCGACAATTTGCAAAAAATTATTTATTATCTTCTTGCTGTAATCTGAAAATGTTTTTTTGTATTTCGATTTCTTGTTTTAATTCTTCCTCAGTAGGTAAGTACAATTTATATTTAGTTGCAAATAATTGTTCATTTCCTTTTAGAATTGAGTATCTTGCAATATCTTCATCTGTTTCAGAGCAAAGCAAAATTCCAATAGTTGGATTGTCGTCTTTAGCTTTTTTTAGTTCATCATACATTCTGACATACATGTCCATTTGACCGACGTCTTGGTGGGTTATTTTTTTAGCCTTTAAATCAATTAGGACAAAACATTTAAGAATATAATTATAGAAAACTAAATCAATAAAGTAGTCTTCTTTTTCCGTATGAATGTGTTGTTGACGAGCAACAAAAGCGTAACCTTTGCCTAATTCAATTAAAAATTTTTGCAAATTTGTTATAATACTTGATTCTAACTCAGTTTCCGTGAAACTAGGAATATTATCAAGTCCTAAAAATTCAGCAATTACAGGATTTTTGATAAATTCTAATTTATTTAACTTATAATTACTATTATTATTTTTCTTCATTTCGTCAATTACTGGTTCTTTAACTTGGGATTTTAACAAGCGATAGTAGTATTGACTATCGATGTTACGTTGCAGTGTTCTTGTACTCCAAGTTTCTCTAATAGCTTCATTTAAATACCAATTTGTTGCTGTATTATCTAAAACTTGCAGTAAAATACGATAATGGCTCCATGTTAAAATACTTTTTTGATTGTTTTCTATTAATTTGTTAAAATCAGGGAACGTTTTGTAAAATCTTAGATAATGGTATAAGTTACTTTTATCAAATCCTTTACCATATTTTTGAGTTAAATCTTTGGATATGTTTTTTACTACTTCTAGTCCATAATCAGCTCTCTTTTCTTCTTTTATTTCTTCACAAGCTAAACGGTAACCTATGTACCAATTTCTTTCAACAAGCGCTAAATTAATTGATTGGTAGGCAAAATTTTGAGATGAATTAATTATATTACAAACATCATCAAGTAAGTTTCCTGTATTTTTATAGTCAATAATATTTTGTTTCATAAATTTCTCTTTTCCAAGTTTTTTTATCTAGTATTTTACCATAAATATGTTGATAAGACCAATGTTAATTTATAAATTAATGAATAAAGGGCACGCGTGTCGACAATCTATTATAAGAAAACTTTGGAACTTTAGAAAATAAAAAAGTCCAGAATTAACCGGACTTTTCATAAGGTTATAAATTAAATTTCTTCAATTTTTAAGAAGTTAGTATGAGCATCACTAGGAGTTGAACCTACAACACAAACTAAATCTTTGTATTTTAGATTTAACATTTCTTTAGCAGCTTTAATACTTTCATCTACTAAGGCATCAGTATCTTTAGAAGCATTACCAACAACTTTAGTATAAACTCCCCATTTAAGAGCAAGCATACGAGCCATTTTTTCGTTTTCTACAGTAGCAACGATATAAGCATTTGGTCTTAAGCAAGATACATCTAAAGCAGTTTTACCTTCTTTAGTTGATACAACGATAGCTTTAACAGGTAATTCTAAAGTAGCATCAACAGCACATTTACAAATAGTATTGTGAATGTCAGTACCTCTTAATTTGTAATCAGCAAGATTGTACTTTGTGATTTGTTCAGCATTAACAGCAATCTTAGCCATGTACTGGATAGTTTCTACTGGATATTTACCCATAGTAGTTTCATCACTAGTCATAATAGCATCACAACCAGCAAGTACAGCATTAGAAACATCAGTTACTTCAGCGTTTGTTGGACGAATGTTTTCTTTCATAGATGTCATCATTTGTGTAGCCATAATAACACCTTTACCATTCTTATGACACATATCAATCATTCTTTGTTGATATAATGGTAAGTTTTCTAAACCAGTTTCAATACCTAAGTCACCACGAGCAACCATAATATAATCAGATGCATCAACGATTTCTTGTAGGTTATCGATAGCATATTGAGTTTCTACTTTAGAAATAATAATCATGTCTTCACGACCAAATTCTTTACATAGGTCTCTAACAGATTTAACATCTTCTGCAGTGTTTACAAATGATACAGCAATGTAGTCGCCGTCATGTTCACAAGCATATTTAATATCTTCTCTATCAGCATCAGAGATAAATGAAACATTAAGTTTAACACCTGGAATACAAACACCACGACGTGATTTAATAGTACCGCCATTAATGATTTCGCAAGTAAGACCGTCTTCTTCTTTAGATACAACAACTAATTTATAGAAACCATCATCTAATAGAATAGCTTGTCCTACTTCTAAATCTTTAAGGATTCCTTTATAGTTGAAAGAAATTCTTTCAGCATTACCTAAAACATCTTCTTCAACAATACGAATTGTTTTACCCTTAACTAGTTCGATATAATCACCGTCAAATGTACAAGTTCTTAAATCTGGACCTTTAGTATCAAATAAAATACCAATATTAGCACCTAATTCTTCATTAGCACGTTTGATTAATGATAAATCTAATTCTCTTTCTTCAATAGTTGCATGTGAGAAATTGATACGTGCAACATTCATACCAGCCTCTACAATACCTTTGAAATTTTCCCAAATTTGTGTAGATGGACCAATACTACAAATAATTTTTGTTTTTTTCATCTTATTTAACTTCCTTTCGCTAGTTAATATTACCATAAATAGGGTATTTTGTAAATTAGGTTTTTATTAATTTTGCAAGCTTTTTGTAAGCTTTTCTAATTCTGATAATTGAAATCTTAAATTCTTTTTTTGAGTGGTTACAAATTAAAATAACTTTCAATAATTTTCTTAAAGTCATTGCAATAATTTAAAGTATATTATATCCTATATATAAGGATAGTGAGGTTATATGAAATATTTAATAGTTATAGGAATTATTATCATTATATGTTTTATTTATGCTTTAATAACTTATAATGAATTTATTAAATTAAAAGCAAGAATAAATGAGGCTTTTGCCACAATGGATGTTTATTTAAAGAAACGCTGGGATTTAATTCCTAATTTAGTAGAAACAGTAAAAGCTTATAGTGATTATGAAAATAAGACGTTAAAAAATATTATCACATTAAGAAATAGTGTTTATGATAATATGTCTAATAAAGAAAAAATCCAAGTAAATGAACAAATTAATCAGGATATAAATAATATAATGTTACTTATCGAAAAGTATCCTGAATTAAAAGCTAGTAATAATTATAATCTTTTAAGTAAAGAACTTGTTACTATTGAGGATGAAATTGCTAAATCAAGGAAGTATTATAATGCAGTTGTTAGGGAATATAATAATAAGGTTGAAATGATTCCTAGTAACATTATTGCTTGTATTTTAAGAATGAAAACACAGGATATGTTTGCTATTAAAGATGATGAAAAAGAAAATATTAAGGTAGAATTATGATGTCAAAATTAAAGGGTGCTTGGAAAACCATTAAAAATGTAATTAGTGTTGTGGCTTTAGTTTTTATTGGCACATTATTTTGTATTCTTTTGATAAATGCCTGGTTTTTAGGTGGTACTGGTAGTAATTCTAATAGTGAAAGTGTAGCCGACGGTTTTACTATTAGTGCTTATAAAGTTATTTTAGATGTTTATGAAAATAATCAAGTTGAAGTAACGGAAAATATTACTGTTGATTGGTACAATACTAATCATCATGGTATTTACAAATTCATTCCAGAATGGTTAGAGTATACAGATAAATCTGGCAAAACGATTAAAAGAAAATCTTTAGTTGAAAATTTAGCTTCTAGTAGTGATTGTTACTTAGTTGATACAGTAAATCAAAAGAAAAGAATTCGTTTAGGCGATACTTATACTTATGTTAAAGAAGGTAAGAAAAGTTATTCAATATCTTATCTTTATGACATGGGTAAGGACCCTTATAAGGGGTTTGATGAGTTTATTTTTCATGCGTTTGGTGATTATTGGGGAACCCAAATTAAAAATGCTTCGATAGAAATTAGAATGCCTAAAGATATATCAGACTCAGAAATTAACTTTTTTGCTGATAAGTATCGTAAAACTAATATTAATAGTATGGTAAATTATTATGTTGTTGGTAATACGATTATAGCTAATGTAAAAGATAGTTTGCCTTTATTTAAATCTTTAACAGTAGATATTGCACTTCCGGATAAGTATTTTACTGGTGGAAGCTATAATTATGGGATTTTATCTTTTATTTTAATTGGATTTATTTGCTTTTTAACATATTTAACATATAAAAGTTGGCAAAAGTATGGTAAAGATTTTCCTAAGTATAGTCAAACTATCGAATTTTATCCTCCAGATAACTTAAATGCTGCTGAGGTAGGTTATATTTATAATGAGGAGTATAGTAGAAAACAATCTGTTGCTTTAATAATAGAACTGGCTAGTAAAGGTTATATTAAAATAAATGAACAAGGTGAAGATATTGAAATTATTAATCTTTATCCATTACCAAGGTTAGAAAAAAAAGATACTATTGTTCGCACAATTAAAATAAAAAAGTTAAAAGATGCTGATGATTCTTTGAGTAGAGAAAGTAAGTTAATGATGAAATATCTATTTAAGAAAATCCCTTTTATAAAAAATGATGTAGTAGAAATAACAGATAGTATTGATAATTTCTTCAAAGTTAAAGATGAATTGTTAAATAATGGGTTTGTTGAAATTGTAAATGATAATCTTTTAGATATAAGAAGACAAGAGGAAGAAAAAGTATTACAAGAAAAAAATTATGAAGAAATGAAACGTATCTATGAGACTGAAATTAGTAAATTAAAACCTTTAAGTCTAATGGAAAAAATTATTTATGAGAGATTATTTGAAGATAGTGATGATATCATATTATCAGAACACTTAACTTTATATAAGGCTTTTGCGGAGGTTAATGCTAAACTTATATCAGAAATGGATGCTAAAGTTAATGACAGTACTGCTCGTAAAAAGTGGTTTAAGTCTGTTAGAATTAGTATTTTAAGTTTTATATTATTTTATCTTTCTTATAATGTGATTGAGGATTTAGACCCTAAATTGCAAATTTGTTATTTAATTGGTTTTATAGCCTGCATTGTTACTTTGTTCTTTACTATTTTTATGGAAAGAAAAACAGAATACGGTGAAAAAATAAAGCCACAGATTGAAGGATTTAGAGAGTTTCTTCTTAAGGCTGAAAAAGACCAGTTAGAGGATTTGGTTACCAAAAATCCGGAGTATTTTTATGATATTTTACCATTTACTTATGTTTTAGGAGTATCCAAAAAATGGATTAGTAAGTTTGAAAATATCAAGATACCAGCAAAAGATATGGGAACCTTTAATTATAGTAGTGATCATGCTTTTTCAGCAATATCTAGTGGTGTTTACACTCCAAGTTCAAGTGGTTCTTCTAGTTCTGGGTGCGGTGGTGGTTCATCATCAGGTGGTGGATGTTCTTCTTGTGGCGGCGGTGGCTCATGGTAAAAAGATTTGTTTTACAATGGCATTTAAGTGAGACCTGTAATTTAAAGTGTCTTCATTGTTACCAAGAACATCACTGTCCGGTGCAGTTAGAATATGGTAAACTAATCATAATTTATAATCAGTTTAAAGATTTATTAAAAGTTTTAAATATGAAGGGACATATCAATTTAACTGGTGGTGAACCTCTTTGTAATCCTTATCTTTTTAAAATATTAGATTTAATTAAAGAAGATAGTGATTTAATCACTTTTTCTTTACTTACTAATGGTACTTTAGTTACTCCAGAAATTGCTAAAAGATTAAAAAGTTATAATCCTTATTATGTTCAAGTAAGTTTAGAAGGTGGTAAGAAAACTAATGATTATATAAGAGGTAAGGGTACTTATGAAAAAATTGCTAAAGGCATAATTAATTTAAAAAAGTATGATATTTATACTTCAATTTCTTTTACAGCTACTAACTTAAATTATAAAGAATTTCCTGAAGTTGTTAAATATGCTAGAAAGTATCATGTTGATAATGTCTGGTCAGATAGATATATTCCTTTAGGAGGCTCAGAAGATAAGAATTTAAGTCTTAATTATGAGGAGACAAGAGAGTATTTAGAAATAATGGCAATTGAGAGAAAAAAGTTAATAAGTAAGAAAAATAATCATACTTCGATATCGATGTATAGAGCTTTACAATTTCAGATGAATAATGATTTTGCTTATGGATGTACGGCAGGAGATACGCTTTTGACAGTAATGGAAAATGGTGATTTGGTTCCATGTAGAAGGATGCCAATCGTTGTTGGCAATTTATTTGAAAATGATATGTCTTCTTTATATTTTAATAGTCCTATTTTAAAGAATTTAAGAAAGAATACTATTCCTGATGAGTGCAGAGATTGTGAGGCCTCAGAAACTTGTCATGGAGGTTTAAAATGTTTAACTTATGCTTTATATAAAAATTTAAATCATAAAGATGTTGGCTGTAATGTTTAGAAAAGAAGAGGAGTTATGCGAATAAAAAGTAAAAATATAATAAAATTTATCTTAAAAGCTATTGGAATTATTTTAATAGTCATATGGGGTGTTATTATTATTGGTATTCCCATAATATTAACATCATCAGTAGGAGGCTCTGATACTACTACTAGTACGGCGGATGGTTTTACTATTGAAGAATATAAAGTATATTTAGATGTTTTAGAAAATAATAAGGTTAATGTAACTGAGGATATTACGGTTGATTGGTATAATACTAATCATCATGGAATCCTTAAATTTATTCCGGAATGGTTAGAATATACAGATAAAAATGGTAATACGATTAAGAGAAAAGCTAATATTAAAGATTTGAAATCTAGTAGTGATACTTATTCGGTTGATACGGTAAATGGTAAAACTAGAATTAAGCTAGGTAATGTTAATTATTATGTTGATAGTGGCTTAAAAACTTATAGTATATCTTATCTTTATGATATGGGTAATGACCCATACAGAGGTTTTGATGAATTTATTTTTCATACTTTTGGTGATTATTGGGGCACATCCATTAAAAATGCTTCGATAGAGGTTAAAATGCCTAAGTCTATTGAAGGGATGAATATTAATTTCTTTACAGATAAATATCGTAAAAATAATGTTAATAATATGGTAAATTATCAGGTAAAGGATAACACTTTATATGTGAAAGTTAATGGTTCTTTAAATAGTTCTTTAACAGTTGATATTGAACTTCCTAACCATTATTTTAAGGGAGGTTCCTATACTTATGGCTTTGGTTCTTTAATCTTTCTAGGAGCAGTCTTTGCTTTAACTTTTTATACTTACTTAAAATGGAAAAAATATGGTAAAGATTATCCTAAGCAACCAGAAACTGTTGAAATTTATCCACCAGATAACTTAAATGCGGCCCAGATTGGGTATGTCTATGGAACTTCTAATTCAAAGTTGGTTATTGGTTTGATAGTTGAACTGGCTAGTAAAGGTTATATTAAAATAAATGAATTAAATGATGAAGAAGAAAATATTGAGATAATAAATCTTTATCCTAAACCAGTTGAACCGGAAGCTAGTGGAATTGTAAGTAAAAGAACTATTCAGATTAAAAAATTAAAAAAGTATGATAAAACTTTAAGTAAAAATGCTATTGTAATGATGAAATATTTATTTAAAAAAGGTGATACAAAAGATTTAAGAGCTAATATAGATGCTTTCTTTAAAGTTAGAGATGAATTAGAAAAAGGTAGCTTTATTGAAGTAGTTAGTGATAATGAGACTGAAAGAGAAAAAGAAATTTTAACGGCTAAGAAAGAATATCTTCTAAAAAAACATGAGTATGATACTAAGTTAAAAGAACGTAATGAACTTGTTAGTAAATTAAAACCTTTATCAGAAATGGAAGAGTTAGTTTATAATAAGTTATTTGAAAGTGAAGATGATATAATTTTAAGTGAGCATAAGACTTTGTATCAGGCTTTTAATAGTATATATTCTATTCTTAAATCAGATATGAAACCTCTTATTGAAGATAATAATTTAAATAGAACTATTAATTCTATTGCCGTTTGTATTGGTAATTTTATTATTCTTATTTTCAGTTATTTTGTTATTGAAGATATGGACCCTAAGTTATCATTTTTATATTTTCTAGGACTTATTTGTTGCTTTGTTACGGTTTTCTTTACCATTATTATGGATAGAAAGACAGCGTATGGTGAGACACTAGAAGCAAAAGTACAAGGTTTTCGTGATTATCTATCATTAGTAGAAAAAGACCAATTAGAAAGTATGGTTTCTAAAAATCCAACATATTTTTATGATATTTTACCATTTACTTATGTTTTAGGAATATCAAAAAAATGGATTAGTAAGTTTGAAAATATTAAGATGCCTGAAATAGATATGGGAAACTTTAACTACGGAAGCGATGCTTTTTACTCTTCATTTGCTAGTGATATTTATTATCCTGTTAGTACTGGCGGTGGTTCATCATCTGGTGGTGGGTGTTCATCGTGTGGTGGCGGCTGTTCATCTTGTGGGGGAGGTTGCTCTTCCTGCGGTGGCGGTGGCTCTTGGTAGGGTCTTCCTTATTAGTAAAAAAGATTATGATATTATAAAGTTAAAAAGTTTTTCCAATGTGCTGGAAAGACTTTTTAAAATTGATTTTTTTTCCAATGCATCAAAAAAATTTGAAAAGTATAAATTCTTATATGAAATAAATTAAGGAAGTTCTAATAGTTGATCGTAACGAATTTAAAATGGTTTTTGTTATTTTTTAATTTGGTATATCTATATAACTTATACTAACTTATATAATTATTTTCATTATTTGTATAGAGATAATAAATTAAAAACAATCTAATGTCAATAGACACATTTTTACTAAAAAACGTTATAAATTCATAATAAATTAGGAAAGTCGTGCTATAATTAATTGAGGTGGAAATTTTATGGAAATAGTAGTTGATAATAAACATATTTTTTATGACCAATTAGGACTCGGTTCTAAAGATATAGTGATGCTTCATGGTTGGGGACAGAACATGGAAATGATGCGACCTTTGGCTATTAAGTTATTAAATGATAAAAATATTAAAAATAACTATCGTATTACCATTTTAGATTTACCAGGATTTGGAGCATCTAGTGAGCCAGATATGGATACAGATGTATTTAGCTATACTAAGTTAATTGAAGATTTTTTAATTGCTTTAAAAATAAGTAAGCCTATTATGTTAGGTCATTCTTTTGGCGGAAGATTATCGATTATTTATAGTAGTCGTAACGAAACAGAAAAAGTAATTTTATTCGGGGCGCCTTGCATAAGGGAATATAAGCCAACATTTAAAGAAAAAGTTTTAAAAAGTTTAAAAAAAATACCTTTTACAAAAGATTTAGTCGAACTTGCTAAACAATATATTGGTTCTACGGATTATAAAAATGCCAGTCCAGTAATGCGAAGTGTTTTAGTTAATACTATTAATCAAGATTTAAGTGAATGTGCTAAGAAAATAACAGCACCAACTCTGCTTGTTTGGGGGTCTTTAGATACAGCAGCGCCTATAGAACAAGCAAGAAAATTAGAAAAAATCTTAAAAGACGGAGCTTTAATAGAAATTCCAGGAGCAACCCATTATGCTTATTTAGAACGAATTGATTATATAACTAATATTTTAATAAATTTCTTAGGAGGAAAGTAGAATGACATTATTAATAAATGTTTTAATATTTTTAATTATATTTTATAGTGTAACAGTTAAGTCAAGAAAATCACTTCATATGTTACAACAAAACTTATATAACGAAAATAATCGTTATTTAAAGTGGTTAAAACAAAATAGAAAGGTTGCTTTAAAACATTATGATTTAATAGGCTTACTTTTATCAGTAATTGCTTTATTTACCGGTAATTTCTTAGGCAAAGTTTTACTTATTATCAGTGCTTTCATTTATTTATTTGATAGTGAAGTAATAAAGTATTCTATAATGGTCGAAAAAGCTAAAAAACCACTTGTTAAGACTGCACGTGTTAAAAGACAAATTACTACTCTTTATATATTGAATTTAATACCTTTGGTACTTTATTTAATATTTAATAGTAATGTCAGAGTATTATTTGTTCTTGCATCCTTAATGCTTGTTTTAAATTATTATATGGTTTATTTAGTAAAGTTAATTAATGACCCGATTGAAAAAGGCATATATAAGAAATTCTGGAATATGGCAGAAAATAAACTTGCTTCTTATAATGATTTAAAAGTTATTGGGATTACGGGTTCTTATGGAAAAACTAGTAGTAAGAATATTTTAAACGAAATATTATCAATGGATTATATTTCCCATCCAACACCTAAAAACTTTAATACTGATGTTGGTCTTATGACTACTATTAATAATGATTTAACAAAGTTTGATGAAATATTTATTGCGGAAATGGGGGCTTATAAGGTAGGAAGAATTAAGAATGCTTGTAATTTAGTTCATCCTAAGTATGGTCTTCTTACAACGATTGGTAAGGCGCATTTAGAAACTTTTGGTAGTCAAGAAAATATTATTAAAACAAAGTTTGAGCTTATTGAAAATTTACCTAGCGACGGTATTGCTTTTCTAAACATGGATGATCAATTACAAGTTAACTATGATTTACAAAATAAGGTAAGAGTTGTATGGTATGCCGTTAATAATAAAAAGGCTGACTTCTATTGTTTAGATACTAAGTGTAGTGATAAAGGTTCAACTTTTAAGATTTTCTTTAAGAGTGAAAATAAGACTTATGATTTTCAAACTAGACTTTTAGGTCGTCATAATATTTCAAATATTGTTTCGGCAGTAGCGGTTGGTTATGAGTTTGGTATTTCTATTCCTAAATTACAAGCTGCTGTTAGTAAGATTAAACCAATCGAACATCGTCTAGAACTCAAAAAAATTGGTAATATGTATCAAATAGATGATGCATATAATTCTAATCCAGTAGGTGCTAAAGTGGCTTTAGAAGTTCTTGGAATGATGCCAGGAGATAAAGTTGTAGTAACACCAGGTATGGTTGAACTTGGATCTGAAGAAGAAAAGTATAATAAAGAATTTGGTGAAGAAATAAGTGCTGTTGCTGATTATGTTATTTTGGTCGGTGAAAAACAAACAAAGCCAATTTACGAAGGTTTAATGGCTAAAAAGTATGATAAAGATAGAATAATTATTACTAATGATGTTAGACAAACTTATATATTAGTTAATAAGCTAAAGGGTAAAAAGGACATCTATGCTTTATATGAAAATGATTTACCAGATACTTATAATGAGTAGTAAATAGAAAAAATGGTTGTGAAAGAAGGAAAAAACTATGAATATGAAAATTAAATTAGGTGTAATTTTTGGTGGTGTATCAGTTGAACATGAGGTAAGCGTTATATCAGCTGTTCAAGCTATGCAAGCTATAGATAAGGAAAAGTATGATGTTATTCCTATTTATATAACTAAAGATAGAGAGTGGTATACCGGTGAAATCTTAAAAGATATGGATACTTATACAGATATGGATTTACTTAAGAGATATACTAGTAATGTGTCTTTAATTAATAAAAAAGGTAAATTTTATTTACAAAGTAAGGGCTTAATTAAGAAAATAGTTACTGAACTTGATTTAGTATTACCTGTTTGTCATGGTACTAATATGGAAGACGGTACATTACAAGGTTATTTACAAACAGTTGGTATTCCTTATTGCGAATCAGATGTCGCCGCATCTAGCGTTGCTCAAGATAAAGTAACGCAAAAATTAGTTTTCCAAAGTAAAGGTTTACCAATGACCGCATTTACTTGGTTTTATGATGTAGATTATAGTGAATCTCAAGATGAAATTTTAAAAGAATGTGCTAAGTTAAAATATCCGTTAATTGTAAAACCAGCTACTTTAGGTAGTTCTGTTGGTATAAATTTTGCTAAAAATGAAGAAGAATTAAAGAGTGCTATTGAAGAATCTATCTCATATGATAAGAAAATCTTAGTTGAACATGCTGTTGAAAACTTAAGTGAAGTTAATATTTCAGTTTTAGGTGATTATAAATATCAAGAAGTATCTTGTATTGAAGAAGTAACTACTGTACATCACTTACTAACTTATGCTGATAAATATATTGGCAATGCCAAAGATAAACCAAGTAAGGGTATGGCTACTCTTGGACGTAAAGTACCTGCTAAATTAGAAAAGAAAATGCAAAATGAAGTCGAAGATGTGGCTGTTAAAGCTTTCAAAGCTGTTGGCTTATCTGGAGTTTGTCGTATTGATTTCTTAATCGATAAAGATGACAATAAGGTTTACATTAATGAAATAAATTCTATTCCTGGTTCACTATCATTTTATTTGTGGGAACCTAAAGGTAAAAAATATCGTGAATTACTAGAAGAAATTATTAAAATTGGTATTAAAAATTATCAAGATAATAGTAATAAAGTTCATTCTTTTGAATCAAATATTTTAGAAGGCTATAAAAATGCTGGCGCTAAAGGTGGTAAATTTGGCGTAAAGGGAAGCAAGTTTTAGGTGAGTTATGAAAAGAAAAGGGTTTACACTAGTTGAGTTACTTGCTGTAATAGTTGTTTTGGCTATTTTGGTAACTGTTGCAACACCTAATGTCTTAGGAATTCTAAGAAAGCAAAAGGATAATACGACGGATATAGTTGTTACTAACTTAAAGGATGCTGCTATTAGTTATGCTAAAGAACAAATCTCGTTAAGTAAATTGCATTTAAGTTCTTGTAATTTTGATATTGATAATGAAACTACAGCTTCTAATAACATTGGTAAATGTGTTAAAGATTATACTGTTGATTTTCTAAAGAAAAATGGAACATTTGATGATAAGCAAGGTTCTTGTGATACTAGTAGAAAAATATATATTTATAAATATAATAATGGCAATTATGATGAAATTAAGGCTTATATACCAAGTGATGTTTGCGAAGTAAAGTAAAATAAGAAGGAATAAAATTTAAGGAAAATAAAGAAACAAGAATTAAAATATTTAATTGTTAATTATAGTGAGAAAGACTTAGATTATATTAATGAGTTATTGGAATATTTAAATACTAATTGTGAAGAAATAGTTAAATGGTTTGAAATAGAAGATTTTGGAGTAAAACCAGTTGTTACTATTTTTGGTGGAGTTAAAGAATTTTATCAAGCTATATTAGATTTTAAACCGGAAGAAAAGATATATAATTGGGTAACTGGTTATGCTTTTAAAAAAGATGGAATTAATATAATTTATACTTTATCGATAGAAGGACTTTTACAAACCGCTCATAAGAATGCTAATATTTTAGAATTAGAAAAACTTATTATTCATGAATTTAGTCATTCTTGTCAGCAAAAAATAAATAATGCTTCTAATGCTATATGGTTATTAGAAGGAATGGCTGTTTTCTTAGCGGGACAACATAGTAAGGATGTAGGACCGATAACTACTAGTTTAGATAATATGTTGGAAAATCATAATGGTCAAGGTAAGTATGGCGACTATAAAAAGATGTTTTGTTATGTGTATGAGACTTATGGAAAAGAGTATTGCTTAGAACTACTAAGAAGCAAAGAACTTACATATAATATGACACCAAAGTTGTATGAAGAAGCCCTAAATTACTATAAAGAAACATTAAAAAGATAAAAAATACTTAAAATAAGGAGTTTATCAGTAAAAATAAAGATAAATTCCTTTTTTAAAGCCTTAATTTACGGTATAATAAATAATTAGAAAGAAAGTGAATTATATGGGAATTTTTGATAAATTAAAACAAATTGTAAGTAATAAAAGTAAGGAAGAAGTTACAAATAGTGAAGTAGAAAGTTATAGTAAAGGCTTAGAAAAGACAAGAAATGAATTTGTTTCAAAGCTAAACGTTTTAGGAATAAAATATACTAAAATTGATGAGGCTTATTTTGAAGAATTAGAACAAATTTTAATTATGGCTGATATCGGTGTTAATACGGTTGAAAACTTTTTGGATAGATTAAGAGCGAGAGTTAAGAAAGAAAATATCACCGATACTAAATACCTAAATGAAGTAATAGTTGATGAATTATTTATAATTTATGTAAATGGAGAAAATATTACTGATAAAATTAATATTGCGAAACAAGGACCAACTGTTATTTTAATGGTTGGCGTTAATGGCGTTGGTAAGACAACTACTATAGGTAAGCTTGCTTATAAATATCATAATGAAGGTAAAAAAGTAATGCTTATTGCTGCGGATACCTTTAGAGCGGGCGCTGTTGAACAATTAAAAGTTTGGGCAGACCGCACTGATTCAATCTTCTATGGAAAAGAAAATACTGACCCAGCCGGCGTTATTTATGACGGTTTGGTAAAAGCAGGGGAAGAACATGCTGATATTGTTTTGATTGATACGGCTGGTCGTTTACAAAATAAGGTAAATCTAATGAAAGAATTAGAAAAAATGAATAAAGTTATTGCTAAGTTTATTCCAGAGGCACCACATGAAACGCTTCTAGTAATTGATGCTACTACTGGTCAAAACGGAATTATGCAAGCTAAAGCATTCAAAGAAATTACTAATATTACCGGTATAGTTCTTACAAAGTTGGACGGAACTGCAAAGGGTGGTATTGTTTTAGCTATAAAAGAAGAAGTAAATATACCAGTTAAATTTATTGGCTTAGGTGAACAAATGACTGATTTAAAACCATTTGATATTGAGTCTTATATTTACGGCTTATTTAAGGATATGATGTAATTTGGAAAATGTAAGCAATGCTTCTAATGCAAATTTAGAACCAATTAATAAAATTTTAAATAAATATGGTATTTCTGATGATGTTGTTATTAATTATGGTAAGTATATAGCTAAGATAGATATAGATAAATTAAATAAAAAGACTCAAAATGGTAAGTTAGTTTTAGTTACAAGTATTAGCCCTACTATATATGGGGAAGGAAAAACAACGACAGCGATTGGACTGGTTGATGCTTTAAATAAGTTAAATAAAGATGCAGTTGCCGTACTTAGAGAGCCAGCGTTGGGACCCGTTTTTGGGACTAAAGGCGGCGCTACCGGTGGAGGCCGAGCTAAGATTGTTCCTAGTCTTGATATAAATTTGCATTTCACTGGAGATATGAGTGCTATTTGTACTGCTAATAATTTATTGTGTGCTATCGTTGATAATCATATTTTTCAAGGTAATGAGCTAAAGATAAAAAAGATTGTTATTCCAAGAACAGTTGATATTAATGATAGAGCTTTAAGAAACATTACTATTAATTCTAGTTATAATAGAGAAGACCATTTTATTTTGACTGTTGCTAGTGAACTTATGGCTGTATTATGTCTTGCTAATGATTTTAAAGAATTAAAGAGCATGATAAGTAAAATGATTGTTGCTTATGATGAAAATGATAAGCCTATTAAAGTTAGTGATTTAAAGGCAGTTGATGCAGTTTCTATTTTATTAAAGGATGCTATAAGACCTAATGTTGTTCAGACTTTAGAACATAATTTAGCTATTGTTCATGGTGGGCCTTTTGCTAATATCGCTCATGGTACGGCAAGTATTAGAGCAATCAAAACTGGTTTAGAAAACTTTTCCTATTCAGTAGTCGAAGCTGGTTTTGGTTCGGATTTAGGAGCAGAAAAGTTTTTCGACATAGTATGTCCTAAAGGCGAATTTTATCCAGATGTTGTTATTCTTAATGCAACAATTAGAGCTTTAAAATATAATGGAAATGGTAATTTATCTAAAGGTTTAGCTAATTTACAAGCTCATATTGATAATATGAAACTTTTCGCTAAAAATATTATAGTATCTTTAAATAAATTTAATGATGATACTATAGAAGATATAAATACGATAAAAGAATACATTTTAAAGCAAGGCTTGGAATTTGCTATTAATGATACTTATTTAAAAGGTAGTGCTGGCGGGTTAGAGTTAGCCAAAAAAGTAGTTCTTTTAAGTAATCTTGATAATAAAAATAGCTTTAAATTATATAATGATAATATGAAAATTAAAGAAAAAATAATGCTTCTTGCTAAGAATATTTATCATGCTAAAGATGTTTTATATAATGCGACCGCCGAAGATAAAATTAAATTATTAGAAAAACTAAATTTAGATAGATATCCAATTTGTGTTAGTAAGACACCAATGTCAATATCAGATAATAAAGAATTATTAGGATATCCAAAAGACTATACTATGCAAGTAACTGATATTAAGTTAAATAATGGCGCTGGTTTTATTGTTATTTATATGGGAAATGTTATAACTTTACCAGGATTAAGTAAAGAAAGTAACTATTTAAAAATGCATATTGATGATGATATGCATATAGAAGGAGTAATGTAATGGATAGAGTAGAAATAATTAATTTATTTGATGTTTATGAAACATTACTGACGGATAGAGAAAAAGAAATTTTTAAATATTATTATTATGAAGATTTATCTTTAAGTGAAATAAGTGAAAATTTAAATATTACAAGAACAGGCGTTTTTAATACTTTAAAAAAAGTAGAAGAAAAACTTTTGCAGTATGAAAATAACTTAAAGTTAATGAATATAAAAAACACTTTAAAAGGTTTATTAGAAGAACAGGATATTGAAACCATAAAGAGCAAGTTAAAGAAAATTATATGATAAGAAATAAAAAGAGAACTATTTAGAAACAATTTTCTTAGTTCTCTTTTTAAAATTATTTTTTTAATGTTAGAGTATGACCAATGTTTAAGTTTAATACTTCATGATTGTCGTTACATGTAAATGTTATATTAAAACCAGGTGCTTTTAAGTATTCTTTCATATCATCATCTAAAAGATGAGTTATAGCTAATCTTTTATCTTGATTAATTAAATCTGTTATTGGCATCCAACCACTGTAATTTTCAGAAAATTCTTGTGGATTTCCTTTAATGGTATTTGTACTATATACTTCAAGTTCAAATGTTTTAGCTGGATACATGACATTAACTTTTCCCATAAAGTTTACATCATCAATATCCATACCTGTTTCTTCCTTAAATTCTCTTATACAAGCCTCTATGGCGGTTTCTCCATCTTCTATTTTGCCACCCGGAATATCAAAGAAATCTTTATTAATATTTTTGTACTTTATACAAACTATTTGACCGTTTTTTATAGCAAAAACTCTTACGGCATGTCTTACATTTTTATTCATTTATATCTTCCTATCTTTTTAGACAACCTCGAAATAATTTTTTCGGTAAATCATATCGTGATTGCATCGTTTCTTCCTCTAAATATTCTACGTCAAAATCATGAAAAAAATATTCTATATCATCTTTATCAAAAAATCTTTTTAATCTTTTATCTTTTGTTTCATATAAATGATGAGCAATTTCTGGACTTTGACCAGCACCATGATTGGTGTCATTAATCGAATTAACGCGAAACATTAGGTGACCATTGGTCATTAGAACTCTTTTTATCTCATTAATAATCATTATTGTTTCTTGTTCGGTAAAATAATGTAAACATAAGTCTGCTATCACTATTTCAAATGAATTATCTTTAAAAGGCAGACCATCTAACATGTTAAAGCATAATGCTTGATATACCTCAGGTAAATTTTTTTGAAGGTTTTTTATAGCGTTCAATGATTGGTCACAAGCAATGACTTGTTTGCCTTTTTCTATAAGATATAAAGTATTATTACCGTAGCCACATCCTAAATCTAAGATTGGTATTGAGCATTTTTCAATGATTTTACTAAATCTATCAAGCCAATCATCATATTTAATATTTTCTTTGTCCCATGAAGTAAATAAGTTATTCCAATATTTTAAAGAATTATCTCTGTTATCTGATTTCATCGCTTTCACCTGCGGATATTATATCATGTTTTAATTTAAGATAAAATAAAAATATTTAAGATAAAATAAAAATTAGAATTCATATAACGAGTTCTAATTTTTAAGTGTTTTAAATTTTATATTTATAATTGATAATATATTATTTACTTGCTTTCTTTTCTCTTTTATAAATAAATTTGATATAAATAACTAAATAAATGAAGGCTAGTAAGAAACCACCAATAACATCAGAAGCATAATGAACACCTAAGTAAATTCGACTTAGACCAATTAAAAGAATAATAAAACTTAACAAAGTCATTAAACCATACTTAATTGGTTTCTTTAAATCAGTGTAATATAAGTAATAAATTATAAAACCATAAAAAGCGAAAGATACCATAGAATGACCGGAAGGAAAACTAAAGCCATTTTCAACAATTAAATTTATATCGATTGGTCTATCTCTTCTAATTATACTTTTAACAATGAAATTACTTAAAAAGATACTAACTAAATTAATAGTAAAATAACGATTGAAACTTTTATCTTTATTAAATAAATAGAAGACTATAATAATAGGTACCATTACTGTATAATTACCAAGTTCAGTTACTATTCTAAAGAATTTAGTAGCACCAGGATTTATTAATCTTTTAACATAACTATAAATGAAGTTATCAAAAGTACTAATTGTATCAGCATTAATAAGTTTTATTATATATAAAAATAAGAATAGGCATAGTAATAAAACTATCCAAATTAAGTATTTATTTATAAATTCTTTTATCTTTTTCATAATATCACTACAATAAGTATAGCACATTAACTTGGGATTATGTTAAAATCTTATGTAGAGGAGTTTTTTAAACTTAATTTGCGTTTTTTTGAAAGGTATGGTTTTATGTTTGAAAAATATAATGTAGATGATTTATATTTAGGCGAGGTAAGTGTGGTTGTTCCATATTCTATAGAAAATATAGGTGGTGCTCATATGTATGACGGTCTTTATTTAGGAAGTTATCAGACCATTTTATATTTTGACGGTAGTAGATATGTGGATATTTATCATCCTAACTTTATAGTTAATGCTTTTGATGTTCCTAGTAGAAAAAGTTTAGAAGTATCAAAAAATAGAAATTTATATACTATAAATACGCAAGCCTTAAAAAAATATCGTGATGTTTTTAAAGATGTTGGAAAGGGTAAAGTATTACAAAGATTACCATTTAAAAAGAGAAAATTACTAGAAAAATAATTTAAAATAATAGGATATGGGTTATTAGAATACGAATTTAAATTATATTAGAAAATAAAGATAAGAGAAAGGCTAATCATAAAAAAATAGATTAGAAAAAAAGTTTTATGAAAAAAGTTTTGATTACGGGTGCTACTAGTGGAATAGGGTATGCTACTTTAAAAGATTTAGTTAAAAAATATGAAGTTATTTTTACTTATTGTCATAATGAGACCAAGGCTTTAGAAATAGCAGATAAGTATCATATTAAAGGATATTATTTAGACTTAGAAGATAAGGAAAGTATTGAAAAATTAGCTGATAATATTCAGGATATCGATATCTTAATTAATAATGCGGCGATAGCTTTAGATAATTCTTTTGATGATAAGACTTATAATGAGTTTAGTAAAGTAGTAAGTGTTAATTTGACAGGAACTTATTATTTAACTAAATTACTAAGTAAAAAAATAAATAAGGGCGGGAATATTTTATTTGTTAGTAGTACAAATGGAATAGATACTCCTTATATTGAGTCGATTGATTATGATGCTAGTAAAGCAGGAGTTATTTCTTTAATGCATAATTTTGCTTCTGTTTTAGCGCCAATAAGGGTTAATGCAATCGCTCCAGGATGGGTTGATACTGAAATGAATGCTTACTTAGGTGATAAGTTTAAAAAGAAAGAAGAAGAAAAAATATTACTTAAAAGATTTGCTAGTCCTGAAGAAATAAGTAAAGTAATAAATTTTGTAATTAGTGATGAGGCAAGTTATATCAATGATACAGTAATTAGAGTAGACGGTGGTGTAAATAATGGATAAGGTATTAGAATTAGTAAATAGTTTTGAACAGGAAAATGGGGAACTTTTTAAAAAGTTAGATGAAATAAGTTTTACAAATAGTAAGAAAGTATTGAATGCTTTTAAAAATAACAATGTTAATGAAAGTGATTTTGCTGGTACGAATGGCTATGGTTATGATGATGCTGGTAGAGACAAGATTGAACGTGTTTTTGCAGAGGTTTTAGGTGGCGAAGATGCTTTGGTTCGTCCACAATTAATAAGTGGAACGCATGCTTTAACAGTATGTTTCTTTGGCTTACTTAGACCAGGGGATACCCTTTTATCAATTAATGGCAAGCCATATGATACTTTAGATTGTGTAATTGGGATTAGAGAAAATCCTAGTAGTTTAAAGGCTTTTAACGTTAATTATGACCAAATTGATTTAGTAAATAATGATTTTGATGATGCTAAAATTAAAGAATACTTAAGTAAAAATAAGGTTAAAGTAATAGAGATACAACGTAGTGTTGGTTATGCTAATCGCGATACTATTAGTATCGAAAAGGTGGAGCGCATTTGTAAGTTAATTAAAAGTGTTAGTCCTGAAACGATTATAATGGTGGATAACTGCTATTGTGAATTTGTAAGTACCAAGGAACCATTGGAAGTAGGAGCTGATATAATGGTTGGTTCCTTAATTAAAAACCTAGGAGCGGGTATTGCTAGTACGGGAGCTTATATAGTTGGGCGAAGAGATTTAGTTAATCTTTGTAGTGAACGTTTAACTGCGCCAGGAGAAGGAAAAGAAATTGGTCCGTCTTTAGGACTTAATCGTTCTTTCTTACAAGGAATTTATATGGCTCCTCAAGCTGTTGTTAATGCTTTAAAAACCGGAATGCTTGCTAGTTATATCTTAGAAAAATTAGGAGTAGAAGTTTATCCTAAGTATAATGATACTAGAAGTGATATTGTTACTCGTATTATTTTTAATGATAAGGATAAGTTAATTAAATTTGTTCAGGGTATTCAAATGTTTAGTGCGATTGATAGTAATGTTTTACCAATTCCGGTAGCTACTCCTGGTTATGATGATGAAATAATTATGGCCAGTGGTTCGTTTACGCAAGGTTCATCAATCGAAATAAGTTGCGATGGTCCAGTAAGAAGTCCTTATATTGCTTATTTACAAGGAGGCATAACTTACGATTATGGTAAACTAGCTGTAATAAATGCTATCAAAAATATTTTAGATAATAATAATTAAGAAACTTTTATAAATTTTAAAAATTTGATAAAATAAAAAGAGAATAGAAAGAGTGATAAGGGTGAATGATTTAGAATTACCAAAAATAAAAGAAGAAAAAAAAGAGGTTAAAGAAGTAAAACCATTAACTTTTAAAGAATTAATAAAAGAAATATTTACTTTCTTAACTCATAGCGACCTAATAGATATAATTGTTTTCATTTTTCAGTTACTAGTGCTTACTGTGGTAATTATTGTTTTTAAATTTCCAGTCGAGTTAGTAATTGATTTTGGTCCAAAGTTATTTAGTTTTATAACTGAGGGAAAATTATTAAGTATTATGGTAACGCTTTGGACTTTAATATTTAACTTAGTTTATACTATTTTTGGAATTTATGCTTATATTAAAATATGTGAAGTAAGATTTGCTAATCTAAATGAAAAGAAATAGCAAGTCTTTTTTATTTTTACTCTGAGTGCTTTATTTTTAATAAACTAGGCATCTACGTAATTTTTTTAGATTTTATTTAATTTGAAGTTTATAGGTTAGACTTTTTAAATTAATTTTAGTATTGTATAATGGATATGAGGAGGAAAAATGAATAATAAATTTTTAAGTAAAGTTTTTGGCTGGATGTTTATTGGACTTTTAGTAACATTTGGAACTGGCTTTTTAGTTTCATCGAATGAAAATATTTTAATTAATGTTCTTTCTGGTCCAGGTTTGGCTGTTATACTTATAATGGAAATAGCACTTGTAATTTTCTTAACAGCTAGAATTGCTAAAATGAGTTCAAGTGTTGCCAAGGCTAGCTTTATTTTATACTCATTTGTTAATGGTTTGTTCTTTTCAACATATTTTGTAGAATTTGAAATATCATCATTAATATTTGTGTTCTTAATAACGGCAATCGTCTTTGCTATATTTGCTCTTATTGGCGCAACAACGAAGCTAGATTTAACTAAAATGGGTACATATTTACTTATGGGTTTAATTGGAATTATTATCTGCGGCGTCATTAACATTTTTGTTGGCAGTAGTAGTTTTGATTTCATTCTATCAGTAATTGGCGTTATCTTATTTTTAGGATATACGGCTTATGATGTAAAGTTGATTATGAATTCTGATAAGTTTGCGATGATACCTGAAGAAAATTTAGCTATTTATGGAGCTTTAGAATTATACTTAGACTTTATTAACTTATTTATAAGATTAATAGAATTCTTTGGTAAGAGAAGCGACAATTAAAAAAACTATTAACTGATTGGTTAATAGCTATAAAAGTGTAGGAGTAATTTCTACATTTTTTATTTTATTTTTTTTAGATTAATTTTTAAGGTGTTAGCATCTACGTTAATTTTGCCATATTTTCTTTCAACGTCAGCTAATTCTTTTTGAAGAGTTTCAGCTTCGTCCTTTAATTCATTTAGTCTGTTTTTGATATCTTCATTACTTAATTTACGTTTTTTTATTTCTTCATCCATAGCGTATAGAGCGCTTTGAATAGCTTCGGTATTATATATTCCAGCATAGGCTAGAAGGAAAGGAATTAAAGCACCAATACCGATACCAAGTAGGGTGAATGGAATAATATATTTAGTGCTTTTACGGCTTACTGATTTATCTTGATAAGTTTCAGTTATGATAATAGAAGTATCGGTTGTATTTTCGTTAATGTCTAAGGTGTCTTTGGCTTCAACGTATTGATATTTTTCTACTAGATTACCTTCAAGATTGTCTTTAGCAACATGAAAATCATCGTCATTTTCATTAGGATTTACATAGTCATAAGCGGTAACATTACGAACAAAACCACTACCAAGACTATTAGCATGCCAAGGGCTACATTTTAAAACGGTAGCAACATAAGTAGTAGAGTGTTCATCAAAATCTTCTTGTTGATTACCAATTAAAGCACCAGTTTCTAAATTAATGGTTCTTGTAATAGTTTTATATTCATCAATTTTATCAGATTTAGATTTACCAATACGATAACCAGCTGTAATTGTAATAACAGGAACAAGAATGATAGATAAAGCCCCAGCTCTTAAAAGATTTTTATTTATTTGTAAATTTTTGATTTTATGTTTATTTTCTAGATATCTAGTCATTAATTCGTCTTTTTTAGCTACTAGGTCTTCTGCCTTAGTAGTTATTTCATTTATTGCACGATTTTTTCTAGTACGGTATTCAGAGTTAGTTTCACCAACCGTTTTGCTTGAAATTTGTCTAATAATATCTTCATTAAAATAGTCAAAACCTAATCCTTCATTACCAATATTATTTAAATCTTCATTAATAATAACTTCTGTTGATAATTTGTTTAAATCAGCAGCAAGTAAGCGACCTAAATTTTCTTTATTAGCTCCAATATTAAGACTGTTAATATAAGTTAAAATATCATTACGTTCAAATATCTCTTCATAAAGAAGAACATTATAAATAGTTTTATAAGCCTCATCAACAATAACTTTTTGTTCATCTGTTAAATTATTAGTTAAAAGATTTAGAGTATCAATTAATCTTTTCGTAGTTTCAATAATATCAGGTATATTTTCATCAGAAATTTTAGCAATATTTAAATTAACTTTTGTATATAGCAAATAAGTTTCATAGAAAGGTTGATATTCATTTTCTAATTTTTCGGTTATTTCTTGAATCTTTTTTACGTAATCATCAAAAACAAAAGCTTCTAAGTCGTCTTGCATACCAGCAAAAGGCATTTTTTCAGCTAAACTATTATCACTTTCTACTTGAGATTTAATATCATCTAGTTCTTTTTGATAGGATGTTACATCAAAAATAACTTTAATTTTATCTAAAATACCTTCAAGGTTTTTTATGGCTGTATCGTATTTTTTATATCCTCGTGTCAAATCATAATCCATTGTTGTATCCTTCTTTCTTATTAGGTTATATTAAAGTAATTAGGGCTTAAAGTCAAGGAGTTTATGTTACAATTAGCAAAATTCATGAAATTAAAATATCTGTTTAGATAATTAGAAAACTAAAGATTAAAGTATTAATTATTATTGTAGTTCACTAGTTTCTATTAAAATCCTTTGTATGATTTTAAGTAATAGTATGTTAAAATTATTATGATGAAATAAATTAAGAGGTGAAGAAATGCTAGATAAAATATTTGATATAAATCAGTTTAATATTATACAAGATGATAACTATTATTACTTTTTTAGAGCATTAAGTGATGGTGATTATAGCGATATTACCAATGGTATTACGTTAGAGAATGGCGTTGTAAAAAGAATTAGAACAGATTTAGAAAGATTTCAAGATATTCCATTATATAAAGAAGATGATGAAATATCCTTAGAAGAAGTACATGACCATATTAAGTGGCAGCATAGACGAGATACAAACTGTATTTCATTGTCAACTAATGCAAATGTTGTTTCAACTTATGGGGGTAGCGTGTATCATAACCAGTATGCAATCGTAGCAGTTCCAAAAGAAAAAATTAACGATAGCAAATTTTATATATCTGGTAAATTTTTAATAGAAGAGATACAAACTAGAATTCAAAAATTAATTGATAATCATTATTTAGATAATGAAAAAGTAAGATATATAGATTTAATAAAGAATGCTAAAACGAATGAGGAATTATTTAATATTCTTAATGAATATTCTAGTTTATCTTCTAATACTTATAGTTTTAATCGCAAGAAATTTTATGATTTCTATGCACTAAATGAAGAACAAAATTTAGAAAAAAATAAAATAATTGCTCAGTTAGATATAACTAATAGAAGACTATTAACTAGGTGTAGTAATAGGTTGTTATTAGAGTCGGTAAAATTTGCATTTACATCATCTGAAGTCCTTCACTATAAAGATATTACAGAAAATTTTTCTTTTATATCACCAACTACTATTGACTTATTTTCGTTGTTACAACAAGCAGTCAGCATGGGATTTGATAAAGAAAAGGTAAGAAAACTTGAATTAAAGGTAATTAAATGTGCTAGAAAAAATTTGAGACTAGAAAACGGAAAATATGGACAGTTTAATACAACGATAAGAGATTATATAAGTACTGATAATAATATAAAAATCTCTGATATGTATGAATTAACAGACGGCAAGATTCCTTATATAAAAGCATCTAAATCATTACAATTTAGTCAAGATATTGCTAATTCTAAATTAAGAACAAATGATTTATGTAGCTTATTAAAAGAAATTGCAAATGACCCAGAATTAAATGACTTAATTGATGATATAAGAGAAAAATGTTATGTTATTAATCCTGGATTTATATCCCGTAATTTACAACTTGGCTTAAAGTTAAGTGACTCAGTATGTTTGAATATAAATAGGGATAAAGAACAAATATTTTCAACTAATGAACAAAATAGTATTCTAGATTATATTAATTCCTTAACTGATTCTGAAAGGATAAGTTTTATTAAGAATAATGGTCAGGATAATGAAAGATTACTTTGTGGGTTACTTAATCATTGTGATGATGATATAAGTTTGAATCGTTATTATGCTGAAACCATATTAGATTATTTAAATCTAGATGAAATATATAATGCCAGTTATTTGCAAAAGTCTTTAAGTTCTGATGAGAAAAATAAAATATTAGCATATTTAGAAAAAGCAAATTGTATAAATATGTTTGATTCTTTAAGTGAAATAGGTTTACAGCCTGAAAAGATTTCTGGTATTATTTTTAACTTATTATTAAATAATGGTTACCAAGAACAAAATTTTATAGATTTATCAAACAGTGATAGTTTTAAAGAACTTATTGCTAGCAATTTAGAAAATGTTAATTCGAAAGTTTCGGCCCTTCGTTTGGATTATTTATTAGGTATAAGGGATAATGATAATCATGTTCCTACATCAAATATCAATTTGAGGGACTATCAACAATTAGCGGTTGATAAGGCTGATGAAATTTTTGAAACTAAAAATTTTGCCGGAGTTGTTTTACCAACGGGAGCTGGTAAATCATTTGTGGCGATAGCTGAAATGTTAAAATATAAAAATCAAAATATTATATATTACGCTCCTAACAGAGAAATATTAAGACAATTACAAAAACATATTTTAAAGTATGTTCTAAATATTAGCGTAATACCAGAATCAGAAGAAGCATATTATTTAGAACACCAAAATAGAATACCTGACGGTTTTATTTTTCGAAGTGATATTGAAGAAATGATTAAGGTGGCATTTCCTCAATTAAACATGTATTGTTATCAAGGCTTAACAACAAAAGAGGATGAATTTTTTAAAACAAGGAATGCTGGTTTAATAGTTTTAGATGAAGTTCATAGAACTGGTGCCGAAGAATGGAATGAAAGAATAAAGGCTTTAATTATAAATAATCCTAATGCTAAAATCTTAGGGATAACGGCAACACCAATTCGTGATGTAGACAAACAGAATATGGTTGAAAAACTTGCTGAGTTTAGTGGGGCATATACAAAAGAAGAAATTAAAAAGAAAAAATATATGGCTGCTGAAATGTATCTTGTCGATGCCATGCAAGAAGGTATTGTTGTAACACCTAATATTGTTACTTTTGATTACTCACTAGAAAATAGTGAACAATATGAAGAAGTAAAAAGAAAATATGAAGGTGAACAAGACTCATCTAAAAAGGAAGATTTAAAAAAAATATATGATGATATGCGAAAAATCATTGAAGTTTCCCAAAAAAAGGGTATGGCAAACATCATAAAAGAAGGCTTTCTAAAAAATCATAAACCATTAAATGGCAGATATATTGTATTTTTACCAACAAATTCTAATAGTAAAACTCCAACCGAAGAGTACATGTTAGCAGAAATAGAAAAAGTTAAGGAGTACTTTAAAGAAATAGATTCTAATCCAGAAGTTGAATATTTATTAAGTAGTAGAAAATCTAAATCAGAAAATGCCACTGCTATTAGTCGCTTTGAAAATGATAGTCCTCATTTAAAACTAATATTTGCTATTAATATGTTAAATGAAGGTGTTCATGTAGATGGCATAGATGGGGTTATAATGTTAAGACCTTTAGGAGCCGGTAATAAGATATTATATTATCAACAAATAGGAAGATGTATTTATTCACTAGATCCTGATCATGAATTAGAGCCATCAGAATTTCCTGTAATATTTGATGTTTATAATAATTATTTAGAACAAAATATGGATAGACAAGTAAATAGACATACAGTTACATCAGATTTACAAAAATTGTATTTGATAAGAGAGTGGATTAATAAGCATTTTAGATATCCAGATATAAATAGTTATGCGATAGATGAGGCAAGAAAAGCTATCACTCTAAAAAGAATTCAAAGGAAATATTTTAAATACTTGGATAATCCTGTATATAATGCTAATTTGACTGATACAGAAATATATGAAATAGAAGAAATAGTTAGAGTTGGTATAAGTATCGATTTATGGGATATAGAGATACCAGAAAGAACTATTGATCCAAAAGAACGTGATATAGAGCAAACAGCAACATTTAAATTAAAAGGCGAACAAAAAGACTTTGTCAATTTGTTTAGACAAGCATCAAAAATTGCATCAGATAATTCTAAAAAGAGTCGACAGTTAAGGTTAATTGATACATTAAATATATTGGATGTAATGGCTGAATATGATGTTGATATTAATAATAAAACAGTACCAATGGAGTGCATTTTACAAAATATTTATGATAATATTCCTGATGATATTTTAAAATTAATAAAAGAAGATATTACTGCTGATGTAAGATATGAATTAGGTAAGGAATATAATGAGGCAAAGAAACAATTTTATAAAAAGAATCCTGTATTTTTAGATTATGATATAAGTACTTTAAGAAAAATGGGTATTTTTGAACCTTGTAATATTTATGAAGGTTTTAAAGATATTGATATTATTGATGACAATGGTTTTATAATACATGGTCCAAGTAAGTTTTTAAACTTGAATATATATACAAGTACATATTTTGATGTAAATGGTTTAAATATTAATGGATTAAATGAACAAAATTTCTCATCTGGGGATGGCTTCTTTAATAAATATAATTTTGGTAGAGATGGTTATTATTATGAATTAACAGCCGATGGCGAGTATGTTAAGACAGATAGTATTTATAATCCTTATGGGTTTGATATAAAGGGAGATTACTATGAATTACAAGAAGATGGAACATATAAAAATTTAGGTAAAATTGATTCACATGGATACGATATTGCTGGTATTTATTATAAATATAATAATATAACTAAAGAATATGTTAAAACTAATGAAGTAATGGATGAGAGAGGTTTTGATAGAGATGGTATTTACTGTGCAATAGGTGAAAGTATAGCCCATAAAACTAGGGTACTAGAGTATTCTGATGGTGTTACAAGAACTTTTGAAAATGTAACATACTGTATTTCGAGTTATAAAACGAATCGGTATGATAAATTTTTTACAGAATTACCTTATGATTTGAATTATTTTGATAGAGATGGTTATTATTATATATTGGATAAAGATGGTAATCGTATTAAGTCTGATAGGAAGTATAATGAGAGATTTTTGGATGCTTATAGTAATTATTATGAATTGTTACCGGATGGAACAAGACAAAAAACGGATAGAAAATATGATGATGATTATTTCGATTTAAATGGTTACTATTATAAATTACAACCAGATGGACGAAGGGCAAAAACACGTGATTTAACAGATAAAAACGGCGCTAATTATCAAGGATTAGTAATCAAATATACACTTAACATGTATAATTCTTCAAGAAAGGTTAAATACGTGGCTTTTGACCAAGAAGGCTATTGCTATGAATATATAAAAAGAAAACTTATTAAATTAGATCCACCATCAAAGATTTCAAGATATGGTTTTGATATTGATGGTTATTATCATGAATTATTGCCAGATGGAACAAGAAATGAAAAACCAACACAATCTAGGATTGATCCATATGGATTTAATGAATGTGGAATATTTAAGAAAGATGATCATGATACCATATTTAATGAATATGGATTTACCCAAGCCGGATATTATAAGCATACTGATTCTAAAAAAGATGCTAATGGATTTGATATAGATGGATTGTGTGATTTTAAAATGGCTGATGGGTCAATTAGGCGATTACCATTTAATCATAGATTTTTATCAAGAGATGGATATTACTATAAAAGAGTTCAAAAAGAAGATGGAACTTATAAAAGAGTTATAACTGATAGAAGAGTTGATGCTAGAGGATTTGATCTTTCTGGAACGCATTACGATGTATTTATAAATAATACTACAAAAGAACTTATATATAAAAATCCATTGAAATATGATAAGTATGGATTTGACGTAGATGGTATTTATTATGAAATACCAAAAGTAATTTATAGAAGTGGCGGTGCAAGAAATCTTTCTTCCCAAAGAGTTATAACATCACCAGCAAGTAAGACTGATGAACGCGGATTTAATTTTAGAGGCTTTTATTGTGAAATGGTTGATGGAAAACTGGTTACAACAAGCAGTAAATTTAATCCTTATGGTTTTGATAGAGATGGGTATTACCGTGAATTAGTAGACGGCGAAAAATCTACGAGAGATCCACACGGATTTGATATTGAAGGTCTGTCAGAAAATGGTACCATATTTGATAGATTTCGTTTTACGCAAAAAGATTATTATGATTATGAACATTTCGGTATTATTCATGAGGTAAAACCTTGTTCATTTGATATTGCCGGGTATTATCATGATAAAAATGGACATGCTCATGGTAAAATTGATGAACATGGATTTGATAGAGAAGGCTATTACCATGAATTACTGCCAAATGGAAAAAGAGATGAAAAACCAACTGATAAGCATACTGACCCAAGAGGATTTGCAAGCAATGGGCGTTATTATGGATTAAAACAAAATGGACAATCCGCTAATGGGACGAGTCTGGTTGATGCAAGAGGTTTTGATATAGATGGCTTATTTATTGTAGACGGCGGTAATACTCCATATGATAGAAAACATTTTGATTTAGAAGGCTATTATTATGAATTACAAGAAGATGGAAAATATGTTAAAACTAATAGAAAATATAATTTAAATTTTTTTGATAGAGATGGTTATTATTATAAGTTACAAAAGGATGGTTCAAGGGTAAAAACCGATGGAAAATTTAATGATGAAGGAATAGATTGTAATGGTTTTAACCAAGAAGGCAAACACTTTGTTACAAAATTAGATTATGATGAAAATTATTTTAGAGCAGATGGAATTAATATTATTACTGGTACTAATTATTCTTTAAATGGTTATGATATTAATGGATTTTATAATCCTGTTATGGTTTCAACTTATGCATCAACTTATATGTATGATAGTAAAGACCAGGATTTAGAATGTGTGTATATTGCTAGAAAGGCATTACAATTGCCGTTTGAAAAAAGAAATCTTATTTTTGATGAAATTCCTAATGATTTAAGAAATAAAAAAGTATTAACGGAAAAATTATATAAATATATAGTAGCGGCTGCTGTTCTTGATTCTAGCATTAAAGAAATGTTAATTGAATATTTAAAAAAATTGTCAGAAGAAATAAAAAGATTAGCTGATGAATTAAAAAAAGAAAAAGCTAAAGCTGATAGGAATGATGCTATTATTAAAGAGTATGAGAAAAAATTAGCAAGTTACAGAGAAATGAAAAGAAAGACTGAAATTGGTGATATAGGTGGAAGAAATATATAATAAAATAATAAATGGTGAGGTTAATGCTAAGTATTTATCACCAGTTGATTTAGTAAAGTTAGAAATATATTTAGGGCAAATGGATATAAAGTTAAAAGATGTGTTGAAATCGGTAAAAAACAACAATACTAATTTGGAAAATAGAAAAGCACAATTACAAGAAGAATTATTACTTGAAGAAGATATTATTTAGTGTGGTTGTAAAATAAAAAATATTTGAATATCTTGATTTAAGGTCTATTTTGATTGACATGAATTTCTAGAAATGCTAATATACTTTTTAAAGAAATGGAAGATGAAGATGGATAAGCAGAAGAAAAATAGCTTGATTTCTTCCTTAATATTAGGAAGTCTCTTGCTAACAGGTTGTGGAGAAAAATCGGAGTGTGATTTACCTACTAGACATGTACATAAATATGTAAAATATTTAAATGATGGGACTTCTATAACTAAGTATTTAGATAGTGAATCTTTATATGATTTTGGTTATAATTGGACTAGTGATTATGTTTTAATAAATAAGATTGATGAAAAGTTTTATGATACAACCGAAGATTTATTTTTAGGTCGAGATAATTGGGATTACTTATATAATGTAATGGCTGCTCAAAAGGATTATTTAGAATTCTTTTATGAGTATGATACGGTAGAAACATATACAGAAACTGATAGTGAAGGAAACACGGAAACCAAAACAAGAATTGTGCATCATGAAGGATGGCATACGAATCCTTATGATAGTGATAATACTGGTAAAGTTAGACTTTATCATCATCGCTTTGTTGGTTATAAAGTTGTTTATAGAAAAAATCGTTTTGAACTAGTTGCTAGTAGACCTGTTGATGATATAAGACAAATTATGGAAGAGTATCCTTATTTTGGTGAAAATTGTGTGACTACGGTTTATGAACAATTTAAGTTTAGTAGATGGGAACTTCCTGATTTATCACCAGATGATTTTGATACATTTAATCATCCTGATTTAGAAAATAAAACTATGACTTTAAATAGTGGTTATGGAAGAGTATTAAAATAAAAAAGTCCTCAAGGGATGTGTTTCCTTGGGGATTATTTTTTATTTAATAGGAAAATCATCCGCAATATTGTATATTTTTTGCACGCGAAAAAGTTCATAGATTTCGCCACTTTAAAATTTAACTATTGTAAACTTGTTTCACAAACTTTATAAAATAATTATAACAAAAGAAATGAAAATAATGTAAAAAAATATAAAACAACCGTTTATTAACTTAAAAGTTAAAAAGTTTTATAAATATAAGATAAGTTATGGACAAATGAAAAAATTAATGATAATATGCACTTATAAGCAGGCAGGGTGGTTTAAATGATATTTCAAAAAGCGTATAAATTTAGAATGTATCCAAATGAAGAGCAAAGAATTCTTATTAATAAAACTTTTGGTTGTTCTAATCTTGTTTATAATAAATTATTAGATAAGAAGAAAACTAATCCTAAATTAAGTAAATATGATTTAGGAAG
>CAKOSN010000011.1 GCA_934102255.1 uncultured Bacilli bacterium
AACCATATTATCATAAAATCAAGATATATTATAACTCAATTTGGAGCAAAAATCTCCACACTTATTCTACACTAACAGCATTATCTCCATTGATTACAGATATAACACTTGGCATTTCATCAGCCGATAAAGGTTCAGCATTATCATTAGACTTAGTAGAAAATATGCCATAAGAAGCAGTTCCTGTTAAATAATAATTATTTTCTAATTTAAATTTGCTTTGATTTTGATTTATATTTCCAACTATTCCACCATCTGCAGTACCAATGTTATAAGAATTATGTACTTTTGGACTTGTCAAATCATATAATTGTCCAACTATTCCTCCGCCAGCACTAGAAGATAAAACCACTCCCAAATTATAAACATTTAGTATTTGGGCTGGACTACCACCAACTATACCACCAGGCTCATAACCACCATATATTTTTGCAACGTTATAACTATTTTTCACTTTAGATGATGACCACATTAAATATCCAACTACTCCAGCAGCAAATTGAGTAGAATTAGAATTAACAGTTCCTAAATTATAAACATTGCTAATGTTACCAGCAATCGCACCAGCTATTCCGGCAGAATTCTTTTTACCATCTATAGTAGCATTACTATAAATATTTTTCAAAGTTATACTTAATCCTTCAGCAACTACACTAGCGGCTGCTAAAGTGGAACTTTTAATATAAGAATTATTGATTCCAAAATTTTTTAAAGTACTATTGCTAGAATAGGCAAACAATCCAGCTCTTTCCTCTTCATTAATATACATATTACTTATAATATGACCATTTCCATCAAAAATTCCACTAAATTGATTTTCATAAGTTCCTATTGGCGTCCAGCTGATATTGCCTTCTAAAGCATTACCATCACTATCAAACTTACCACCTAAATCTAAATCACTTGTTAAATAAATTATTTTGCCTGACTTACTATCACCATTATTAACTTCAGTTGCTAAGGTAGCAAGACCTTCTCTTGAATTAATGCAACTAACATTATCATTAATACCACAACTTGCCGGAGTAACAAAATAAACACTACACTTAGTTCTCTTACTCAAATTTGTTGCATATAATCCCCATTTATCTTCATCCCATGAAGCAGTAACATCATTATCACATACTACTTTTTCGACATTAATACCAGTTTTCTTTTCAGGAAATGTACTAAAATACTGTCCATCTACATATGGTGTCATAATAATATCACCATAGATAAACTCACCTACTGTAGTTCTCGCTACATCTTCTTCACTTGATACAAAGAATTTAGAATATGTAAAATAAATACCTAACACTAAACATAATACACAAGGTATACCTATATAAAAATATCTGGAATTATTTTGCCAAAATCTTTTTAACTTTAATTTTTTTAAATAATTATCCTTATTAAATTTCTTCATAAATCAATATCCTTACTACTATCATAATCTCAAGAATAAGAATATTTAGTCGAAGTATGTATTTACAAAACATTTACACTTTTCATAGAGCATAAAACTCTATGAAAATCACAGGTGAAACCTGGGCTAAAATGGCCTTTGACTAGAAATTTGACCACAATAGAGTTTGAATTTAATGACCATAAAATCTATGTCAAAGCCAGTGTTCACCTAGGTTTGTAGCAAAATTAATTGACCACAATTTTGACCATAATCAAGATTTTTTACTAATAAATTTCTATAGAAATTACCCTATTTATGTGGTATATTTATGGTATAAGTTAAGAATAAGATACGTATTTTCGCTTTCATAGAGTTTTATGCTCTATGAATTTTTTATTATAAAATATAGTATGTACCAGAATGACTGGTTACATACTAAAAAAAGAAACTAATAAGATCTTTTTGAACTCCCATTAGTTTCTATAAATTAAATTCTATCTCCACAATGCTTACAATACTTAGAATCTTTATCTATATTTTTACCACAATGTGGACAAGTAATATCTTCCTCTTCTGTTAAACCTTTTTTAACTGCTCTAGCTGTTGCCTCAACACTATCCTTAGTAATATCTGTCATATCATCAGTTAAATTTTTTAAAGTATCTTTGGAATCATCCATCATATATTTTAAAGATTTAACTTGTCTACTAAGCATTTTACCTTGTAAATTAGGATTTAACATCACAACAAAACTACCAATTATTACTAAGAAAGCCAGTATAAATATTATCCAAAAAAGTATCTCTATCATAATTCCTCCGCCTTAAGTTTATCATACTTAAGATTAATTTTCTATCAATTTAAATTTAGCGAGTTTTTAATACTTCCTGTTCCTCAGTTTCATATCTATATAAATTTTCTTTCTTATAAACATTGCAAAGATTAATTTCCGGTAAAACCATACCTTCATTAGTACTCAAATAACTTAAAGCCGCTGCTAAAGGAACTTCAAATACTTCATTATTATTAACATTATAATCAGGGCCACCATCTATTTTAGTAACATCAAAACTAGAAATTAAAGCTTTTGTTTCTACTCCTAATAAAGAGAAAATATTATTGAACTTAACTAATTCTTCAAACTCTCTTTTACTTATCTTAGCTGGTATTTCTATTGTTGCTAATTTACCAGCTTTTGAATTAGTTAAAATCATATAAATATAGTTTAATTGTTTACCATTGATAGCAGTTTTTAATATTCTATCTCTTTTAAAATTATTACCCTCTAGTTTTAAATCAAACATATTAGCTAAAACTTCATCTACTGTCTCGCCATGTCCTCCTAAACCAGGAACCATTTCACCATTGATATCAAGTGCCTCTTTATTGTAAACACCAATCGTCTGCACTGGCGTAACTAAAACTACACCACCTAATCCAAAAGGTGCACTAGTACCAATTTGCTGGTAATAAGCATTACCTTCTTTACAAAATTCTTCTAAATCTAACCTTTTCAAACGCATCTTATTCTTCTTTTTCCTTAAATTTATTCATTATTCTTAAAGTATTTAAAATAGTAAGTAAAGTAACACCGGTATCAGCAAACACCGCAAGCCACATATTAGCAAATCCGAAAACACTTAAAAGTAAAATTATTACTTTAACACTCATCGCAAATATTAAATTTTCTTTAATAATCTTTTTCGTATATTTAGAAATATTAATAGCTAAAGGAATTCTTGATAGCTCATCACTCATAAGAACAATATCACTAGCTTCTATCGCCGAATCACTACCAACGCCACCCATAGAAATACCAATATCAGCTCTTTTTAATACAGGAGCATCATTAATACCATCCCCTACAAAGATAGTAACTTCGCTATTATCGCTAACACTTTCAAAAGCTTTAAACTTATCTTGTGGTAACATTTCATACTTTATCTCATCAATTCCTAGCTTTTTACCAATATTTAAAGCCACAGCCTTTTTATCACCAGTAAACATATAAGTCTTTATATTATTATTTTTTAACTCACTAATAGTTTCTTTTGCATTTTCTTTAATGCCATCATTAATTACTGCCGAAGCCACATGCTTACCATTAATATTTAAATGTAAATCCGTATCAATATCGCAACCACATAACTTACTATTACCAATTAAAACATTCTTATTATTTAATTTAAAACTAATACCATTACCTTCTATTTCTTTATAATCTAAGACATCACTATTATCAATTTTACCCTTCTTTAACTTTAAAATAGACTTAGCAATCGGATGATTAGATAAAGATTCTCCTTTAGTTAAAATATCTATTATTTCTTCTTCACTATATTTATCATCTAACACTTCAATTCTTTCAACATTAAAAGTTCCATTTGTTAAAGTACCAGTCTTATCAAATATTATACTTGTTGTATTACTTAAATTATCTAAATAATTACTACCCTTTACTAAGATACCTTTCTTACTAGCCGTTCCGATTCCCGTAAAATATGATAAAGGAACTGATATAGCAATCGCACAAGGACAAGATATAACTAAGAAGGTTAGGGCTCTATATAAACTAGTTTTAAATGGTATTTTAAAGATTAAAGGTAAAATAATAGTTATTAAAATAGCTAATCCAATAATAATAGGTGTATAGACTTTACTAAATTTAGTAACCATATTCTCGGTTTTCGTCTTTTTATCTGTAGCACTTTCTAGTAAATCTAAAATCTTAGCAACTGTTGAATTAGAAAAAGTATTATTAGCTTTTATTTCTAAAACATCACCCATATTAATACTTCCAGATAAAACTTCATCAGATATATTAACACTAACAAGTTCACTTTCTCCTGTTAAAGCCGAAGTATCTAAACTACTACCACCTTTGATAATAACCCCATCTACAGGAACTTTCTCACCCTTTTTAACAACTAAAACATCGCCTACTTTAACTTCTTCAACCGGGATTTTAACTATTTTTTTACCATCTACTAAATAAGCAAAAGGTTCTTTAATATCTAGTAAATCTTTAATAGACTTACGAGAATTATTAATAGCTTTTTCTTCTAATATTTTACCTATAGTATATAAAGAAATAACAATCATGCCTTCTAAGACTTCACCAATAAGTAAAGCACCTATACAAGATATAGTAATTAAAGCATTTTCATTAATACCACTACCTTTTTTTAAAAGTTTAATAGCATTAATACTAGTTTTATATAAAAGTAAACTATAAGAAATAACATATAAAATAATCTTTACTACCTTAGGAAGAGGTAAAAAGTATCCTAAAAAGCCTATTACTAAAGCTATAATTAAAATACTTAAATGGTATTCTTTCGTGTCATTATCTTCTTTAATCTCTTCATTTAAAGTTATATAAGCATCAGGCTCTACCGTCTTAATTAAATCATTTAATTCTTCTAAAGTATAATCTTTATCTGATTCATAAGAAATCTTACAAGTACTAAAATTAACAACTGCATTATTAAAATTAGCATTATCATTTAACATTTCTTCTATTTCTCTAGCACAGTTAGCACAATCTAAATTATTAATATTATATTTATATTTTTTCATTAGTCTTCTCCTTTTAATTTATGCTCAATATGTTCGATTCCTATTTCATATAATTTAGTTATATGAAGATCATCTAACCTATAATATACTTCTTTTCCTTTTCTTCTAAAATTTACTATTCCTGCACTTCTTAGAATGGCTAATTGATGAGATATAGATGATTTTGTCATATTTAAAACATTGGCTATATCACAAACACACATTTCATTTTTATCTAAAACCCATAATATCTGGGTTCTAGTTATATCACCTAAAATTTTAAATACTTCGGAAAGTCTTTCTAATTCTTCTCTTTCTGGTTTACTTTTTAAAGCCTTATTAACAGCCTCTTCATGTATTATATTACAATCACATACATTTATATTTTCCATTTTCCTGCCTCACTTTAGTTGAATACCCTTTCAACTAATCACTCCATCATTATAGTTGAATGTGTATTCAACTGTCAAGGCTAAAAAAAGTAAAACTTAAATAGTCTTACTAATCTTCTGATATGCTTTATCTAGAATCTCTTCTTTTCTAACTTTAATACTTTTCTTTATAAATTCTTTTTCTAAAGGTAAAAGACCTTCAGTATCATCGATTATATTATTAATCTTCTCAATATTAATTCTATGTATAATTCTTAATATTGCTTGCTTTAAATCCTCTGGCGGATTTTTAAATATTTCATTATAAAATACCTTTTTACCATTTAATTTATAAACAGAAAAAACATTATAACAGGCATTCTTAAATTCAGTATCATTTTTTAAAAGTTCTTCCTTTTTTTCATATGATAATAATGCATGAAGTGAAGAACCACAATCATATATTGGACTAAAACTATAACTATCTGTAACTTTATTATACAAAAGGTCTACATTATCCAAATGTCTGTCTGGATTACCAATTAAGGCATCAGCTACAAACAAGTTCCAGAAAGAAGTAATAATTTCACTTTTGTTTTTAATATCACTATTATTAATAATGGCATAAATATCTTCTATGCAAGTTGAATAAACTTTATCAGTGCTAGTGATACTATTTCCTAAACTAGTAAATTCCACTAAAGTTTAATCTTTAAATATCTATCTTTATTAAATTTTCTCATTCTAGCTTTTCTCCCAACACCTATTATTATTTACAAATTTCAAAAAATAATTCCATCCTATAAGTTTAATTTATATTTTAAACATACTTTCAATTTCATAGAGTAGAAAGCACTATGAAAACCCTTGGTAAATACGTACTTCAAGCAGTAGTTGACCACAATTTTGACCATAATTAATTTTTGATTTTTTTATATTGCAATTGATGCAATTTAAGTATTTATTTAGGTTTATATCTGTATTATCTGACTAAAAATTTGACCATAAAAGTCTTTCTTTAATAAACTTTTTTATTAGTGTTTGCTGTATTTATATGCTATACTATTAATATAAGTTAAGAATAAAGTAAGTATTTTAGCTTTCATAGAGTTTTCTGCTCTATGAAAGACAGTTAAAAAAAATGTATTAAATTAAGGATATTATAAAAAGAGCTAAATAGAATTTTTATACTTAGTTTTTTATTTTTTCTAACAAAATATAATCATTTAATCTACCATTATAACTGGACAGTTTTTTAAAGCATTAAAAAATGAGAAAATTACCTTCTACCCATTTTGAATCTTAAAACTTATTATACAACCACTTATTGATATCATTAATTTGATACTAAAAATGATTGGTGGTTGTATGAACAAAGTACATAAAACTCAAAGAATTACTTTTCTTTTGTTCAAACTAAATCTATTACAAAAAGAATTAAAAGATTATTTACAAATAAATATTTTAATCGATATAATTTTTACGATGAAATCATTAAGCATGTAATTGCCAATTATAAAAAGAAACACAACGGCAAAAGAGTTAACATTATCTTTGATCATATGTTTTTTAGGGATAATTATACTGTTTTTATGATTACCATGCGTGTTGGCAAACAAAGTATTCCTCTTTGGTTTAGGCATTTTAAAGGTAAAGAATGTCCAGAAGCTTTCCAAGAAGAGCTTATAAAATCTGGCATAACTTATGTTTCAAAACTTTTTAACAATAACTTTGATTTAATTTTTCTTGCTGACAGGTGGTTTAATTCTCTTGGCTTAATGAGACATATCAATTCTCTCGGACACACCTATATTTTGAGACTAAAGAAAAATATCAAAGTACTGCACTTTGACAAAAAAGAAGGTCAAAAATTTGGAAATGGCTAAATTAATTTCCAAAATACAAATATCATACCAAAGCTTACAACGAAATTAAATTTACTGAAGATAAGTATATTACCAACATTGTCATAAGTAATTCCATTGATACCGATGATTCTTGGATTCTTGTCACAAATGGAAATTCTAAACGTGCCATTAAAGATTACAGTTATCGCTTTGGTGGTATAGAATCAGTATTTAAAAATCAGAAATCTAATGGCTTTTATCTTGAAAATACAGTTAATTGTTCTTTAGATTACTTCAAATCAATGTGTTGTTTTGCTTGCATTGTTGTTCTATATTTAACTATTCTAAAATCTAATTATTCTAAAACACAAGATGTTATAATCATACTAAGATTAAAACTCACATCAATGTACGCAAAATTAAACCAGGACTTTATTGCTATTCAATACTGGATTAACCTTATTTCATTGAGCCTTTGAGTAATTAAAATATGTTCGTTTAAGCTTTCGATTTATCCTTTATGATGCTTAGATTTTTTTAAAATCGGTACAAGAAAAAAACTCCACCAGCTAGTTGGGAGTGTTGCTGTGTCAAAAACACAGCTTTTTTAGATATTTTCTTAGACATTGTATGCTTTTGACAAAATACTAGGCAGTTGGGAGAACTTTTGGCAACCTTCAGCCTAGTACTTATAAGGCTTTGAAAAAACTGTCAGCTATTCAGTCAATTACATAAGGTTCATTTGCTGTTCCTGTTCCCCCAGATATTCTTACATCTGCTTTCAAATTTATTACAGGACGGGTACCAAAGCCGTAAACAACGTCGTTCCATTGGCTCAAATAGCCAAAGCTATTCAAACTCCACTCACCAGTAAAGCCGACCGTCGCATTAAAAACCGAAGGAGACATTGTCCAGTAATGTTGTGTAGAATAAGACCAAGCCAATTTATTTACATGATCATAATCCATCCCAGAGAATACTAACTCATCATATGTTACTAAACCAACCGGATAAGTTAAGACCTTATTTCCTATACTAGAATCAGTAGTTGTATATAAATCTCGTTCTTTATTCGGACATGTAAACTGTGGACTCTTCTTTTCAAATCTTTGATAAGTTCCAAAATTACTATTAGCATTCGTGCCTATTCCATCACCACTAGCAAGAGTTCTATCGCCACAGAAACCAACGACATTAGATACATAACTACTATATCCTTTATCCGCTATATTGGTTTTATACCAATTATCAACTGCTGTCTTTATTGTTGAATTATTGGTATTATTATGTACTTCATCAAATGTTGTCCCATCCGGATTACCATACATATAGCCTACATAAGCAGGGTCGTTGTCATTGATATTAAATTGCGAATTGCCTATGGTTTGTTTTCCACCAGCGGCATTTTTTTCGGTTCCATCATAAATAAGTCTTATGGAACCATCACCATTAATTCTTACAATCTGCCAATAAAAGCCAGCAAATTTAACGATATTATTCTTTACATTACCACGATAATAATACGTTGTTCCGTAATCATCTGTTCCTTGATATAAACCTTTATCAGACTTATCAGTTTCCAATTCTGTTTCAGTTAAAGTAGTGGCACTTAAATTATAAGTAATACTATCATAGGAAACATCATTCCATTTTGTTGTTCCAGTAGTCTTTGTAGCCCCAGTTATTTGATATACTGTAAGACTGCCCCAACCGCGATTTACGTACATCTTTTTACTAACCTGATTATATGACATATATTCAGTTTGAAAATAATATTTAGTATCCCCACTAAAATCTAATGTCGTTGGATCAACATAGACAGGGTTGGATAATGAATACATGGCAGTCTCACTATTAAAAGTCTTAGTTGTAAACAATGCTATTTTAGTATCATCTTCCGTTAAGTCACTAGTTTGGTTATCACTTTTAATAGCTGTACTAGCTGGTTTAGTAGAATTTATCGTGGCCATAGAACCAGTCTTTTCGGTCCACTTAATAATGGGTGCCGTTTGGCTTAAATCAGTTTCTCCTTTAGCCTTTATCTTTTCTATAGCCATCTCAGGAGTAGTTTGATACTCATTAGCAAGTATCGCATCATGTAAAGTATCATAACCAGCATCTTTAGGATTCCAACTACTAGGTGTTGCTAATATAACTATTTTAGATTTAAATAGTTTATTCATAGATTCCATATCTTCAACATCTTTATCCATCCAAAATCTTACGGTATAATCTACGGAATCATTATACGCTAAAGTTCCTTTAGCCAATATTCTTGATTCTATGCTACCAGTTATTACAGTATTAGTAGATTTATAATTAGTAAGTAACTTTATTTCTTCATTATTAATCATTACATCTAAATACTTACTATTTAAAGTAGTACCTTCTAACATCTCAATATTAACAGTATATCCTGCTAACATATCACAAGTATTAGTTATCGTAAAAGAATAAGGTGTTAGTTTTTTACCTTCTTCATCACTTATAGGATACATATTATCCAAGTTAATTGCATTATTTTCATTAGTAAATTCTAAATTAAAACATTTGCTTCCTGCTATATTATTATTTTCTTGAACTTTATTTAATAAATAATAACCATAACTTAATCCAATAGTTATAGTTAATATACATAATATACTTATTGTTAATATTTTAATCTTTTTATTTTTTATCATTCTTATCAAAATCCTTACTACTTTATTATTACCAATTTTTTAAAATTAATTACTAAATCAGCGTAACCCACAGTGACCACTAGGTCGGAATTACGTATTCATAGAGTATGTAACTCTATGAAAAATAGTTTGCAAAGCCAGTATTCATCTGGATTTATAAATATCTGACCATAAATTTTGACCACAATAGAAATTAATTAATTGACTAATAATTAAGGCCCAAACTCCTATAATTACTGGGTTAACATAAAAATTAATTGACCATAATTTTGACTATAATGAGTAAAAAAATAGGCTTTTAAAACCAATAAAACTGTGATATAGTTTATATATAAGTTAAAAATAAGGTAGCGAAAATACGCTTTCATAGAGTTACATACTCTATGAAAATGACCAGAAAAATAGTATATACAATTTCTTAAAAAGTATGTAAAAAACTAATAGAAGTAATCATATTTTATGAAAATTCTATTAGTTTTTCTTCTTTAATTTTCTGTCATTCGATAAGGGTCATTTAAAGTTCCTGAACCATATTTTATAACATCGCTCTTTAAATTAACCACAGGACGAATTTCACGACTTGAAGTACTATTATTATCATCCAATAATCCTGAAGCAGAAACTATTAATATAAACGAAAAATATTTTCCATTACCATCATATGAAGAATAAAAACCTGAAGGACTCATCGTCCAATATGCCTTACTAATATCTAAATAATTTGAGCTAGATTTAGTATAATTCCAATATCCATCAAAAACGCCACCACTACTGCCTGCAAGCATTACTTCATCCGCCGTCATTGTAGCAATCGGATACTTTAGCAACTTATTACCATTATTTGAAGCAGATGTAGTATATAAATCATTTTTTTGTAAACACTTTAAATTTGGAATACTTGCTACTACTCGACCATATCCATTATAATAACCAGAAGTAGTACCAGTACCACTATCAGAACTAGAAGAAAGAGTTTTTCTGTCACCGCAAAAACCAGTATCAGCCAAATAATTTGCATAATTAACTTTTAGTTTATCTTCATACCAACTATCAATACTTTTCTTTAAATCAGAGTTATTAACATTTTTATGTGTTTCATCATAAGTTGCTGAACTTGCTGTTCCATACATATATCCTACATAAGCATTATCATCACTTAACGAATTAAATTGAATTGACGAACCCGTTGTATCATTTAAAACAATTCTAACCGTCCCATCACCATTAATTCTAATAATCCTCCAAGTTAAACCAGCAAAACTCACATAATTATTTTCTACACTACCTCTATAGTAATAACTTGTACCATAATCATCTTCGGCTGCAAATACTCCTGCTTCCTTAGACTCACAATCACTACAAGCTGATTTAGAAAAATCAGGACTAAAAGTATTTAAATTAAAAGTAATACCAGATATAGTTTTTATTTCTTGAGTTTTAAAAGCAACTTTACATTTAACTCTAAAACCATTACCCATATTAGTCATTTTAATTGACCATAACGAGTTATCCCAAGTAGCAGTTGCCTCATTATCACAAGCAACACTAGTACCTTCTACGCCTGTATTTTGCTTAGGAAAAGTACTAGTACCGGTTTCTCCATCTAAAGTATAACTTAATACAACATCCCCATATATAAATTCACCAACAGTTGTTCTTACTACATCTTCTTCACTTGATACAAAAAACTTAGAATAAGTAAAATAAATACCTAAGACCAAACATATTAAACAAGGTATACATATATAAAAATACTTAACATAACTTCTTAACCATTTCCTATATCTTAACTTAGTCAAATATTTATTCTTATCAAATTTTTTCATTACAAATCATCCAATCTAAAAGCTAACAGTCCAAAATAGTTGCTTTACATCTTGTTTACATTTTCATAGAGTTAAAAGCTCTATGAAAGCTTAAAATCGGTGGCTATTTTTAACTTATACATTAAATATAACATATAATTTAGGATTATTCTATATAAATTTTATGGTATTTGGAGCAATTATTGGTCAAAATTATGGTCAGAAAAAAGTGTAAAGTTTTCTTTATTTATAGGGCTTTAATGGCGTCAAGTAAAAAATGAATGAGAGTTCTATTGTGGTCAAATTTCTGGTCAAAAGGCTGTTGAAGCTAGTATTTACCTAGAATTTCATAGAGCTTTTAACTCTATGAAAATCAAAAAAATATAACATACCCCTACAATACCGGTGTTAAAACTCTTGCAAAAGAACTGTTTATTTAATAAACTATAATAGACAGTTTTTTTAATACAATAATAATAGGCTAAAACTAAAATATATGTATATAACAATTAAAAATTGCCATACTATAACTGATTGGAGAGATAAAAATGGGACGTAAGGGAGAAAGTATTTTTAGAAGAAATGACGGCCGTTATGAAGCCCGCTATATAAAAAACTATATTGGTGATACAGCAAGATACGGTTATATTTACGGACATACATATAGCGAAGTAAAAGAAAAACGTCGTCGAGTAATGATGGAAAAAGAGCATAAATCTCCTACTAGTAAAGGACGTTTTTCGGTCTATATTTTAAGATGGCTAGAATTTAAAAAAGATAAAATAAAACTATCCAGTTATGCTACTTATGCTAACAAAATAAAAAAACATATTATGCCAGACTTAGGTGATTATAAATTAAGTTCCTTAGATAGAGAAACTATCGAAAACTATCTTAGTACTAAAAGTATTTTTTTAGAAACCAACACGGTTCATGAACTAGGTATGATTTTAAAACAAATTATTAAATTTTGTCATTTACATATTGATTTTGATGTACCAATTAAAAAGAAAAAAAATATCGAAGTATTCCAAAAAGAAGAAATTATTCGTTTAGAAAACAATACTCTTCACTCTGATGACCCCTATTGTCTAGGAATTGGTCTTTGTTTATATACTGGCATTCGTATCGGTGAACTATGTGCTCTTCGTAAAGAAAATTTTGATTTAAAAAACGGTTTAATCTACATAAACCATACTTTAATAAGAGTTCGCTCTGATAATTTTGATAATAAAACTCGTGTTGTATTAGATGACCCTAAAACTAATAATTCTAACCGTGTTGTTCCTATTGCTAATAAGTTATTACAACCTTTAACTGAGTATTTAAATACATTCACTAGTGAAAAAAACTATTTTCTAACTAATTCATTTCACTATGTTGAACCACGTTCTTACTATAATAAATATTTATTTTATTTAAATAAATGGGGTATTAAAAAACATAAATTCCATGCCTTAAGACACACCTTTGCTACTAATGCTATTGAAAAGAATATGGATGTTAAAGCCCTAGCAGAAGTCTTAGGTCATTCTAATGTTAGTATCACTTTAAATTTATATGTTCATCCTTCTTTATCTTATAAAAGAGATTGTATTGATAAAATATATAGTTAAAAAGCCTTAAATACGGTTTAATCCATACTTAAGACTTTTTTTCTTTTTCAATTAATTTTTTAAGACTATAAATTATTATTCCTAATAAAGTTATTAACGATATCTCCGAACATACTCTATACATCGTACTACCTTCAAAAGTTAATTTATATTTACCAGTACTTAAATTAGCTTCCAAGAAGCCATGAGAACTTTCTTTTATATCTACACTATTATTATTTTCATCTACTAACTTATAACCATAATAGAAGATTCTTGGCATTTCATAAGTACCATTATTTAGAATATTAAATTCAATACTTGGAAAATCATTATTTACCACTTCAACTTCTTCTTTGGTATCAACATTTATAACATTATGACTACGATTATTATAATACTCCATGTCATCATCCATTAAACTTACTGGCATATATTCTCTTTGATATCCTAATCCAAAAGAATAATCAAGGTCATTTGCTATATTATCTGTGGCAAAATGAATACTTAAGAAACCAGGAATCAATATGCCAATTACACATAGTCCTTTAACCCATAATTTTGATTTTTTTAAAGCCTCTGGCCCAATAAGGGCAAAACCAAGGATTACAAGTGTTACTAAACGCCACCCAAATTGAATCATAAATAAACTATAAGGCATAATCTTCCAAGGTGAATATCTAGTTGACATTATAAAACTAATTAAAGTAAATATTCCAATTAATTTATATTTATCTTCTTTAAAAATACTTCTCTTCTTTATTAAGACATAACCAATTAATCCTAAAGTTACAATCGAAAAGTAAAAATATATTCCCGAATAATCAACAGGTAATAAATACTCTATTCCCCAAAGGGTAGTATGCCAAATGCCAAGCGACATAACCCATTTTTTATAAACCATATAATTACCTAAGAACTTATGTTCAAATAATGGTTCAAAGAAGAATGCTGTTAATAATAAAACTATGACACTTGCCTTTATAAAAGGCACTATAAACTCTTTTTTAAATACCTTTTTATAAAAACATAAAAGAGTAATAGCTAGAAAAATTGTTACATATATCATCATTGTAAAATGCGATAAAATGCCCCCTACATACCCTATTATAAAACAAGGATAAAACCACTTTTCATTACCTTCCAATAACTCTTTAACACCTAATATTACCAATGGTAAAAAGATAAACAAAATACTTTCCGCCTCAGCATCTCTTACATATATTTCATTCAAATGATAACTACTACTTAAATAAATAACACTAGCTATAAATGCTAATAACTTATTCTTACTGAATCGGTAACTACATATATACATTGTTACTCCCGATAAGAAGAACGTAAATAAGTAAAATACTTTAATACTACCAGTTAAACTAACATTAAAATTATCTAAAAAGTAAGAAAGATATGCACATATTGTATGAAAAATTGGTGGATAAAATAACCTACTTCCATACCCAAAACCATTTCCTATATTAGGCAATATCTTCCCAGTTATTCCACTTAGAAAATTAGTACTAATTAGTTCTTTAATGCTTGAAATAGTCGTCAAGTGATACATCGTATCATTACCTACATGATATTCATTTAAAAATAGTGGTAACATCAAAACAAAAGAAACCAGAAATATACCTAAAATCATTACCCAATGTTTATCTAACCTTATTTGCCAAGCCTTGCTCTTTAATTTACTTTTATTCTTCGCCATAATAATCACCTCCTTTATTTTCTATTCCTTGTAAATTAACTTCATTAATTGAAGCAAACCTTGAAGTAATCTTATCGGTTGTGATATTGATATCTTTAACATCCTTTGATACCGCATCAATATTCTTGGATAACTTATCCCAACGTACACGATACTTTTGAAACTCATCACTTAAATGTGATAATTCACTAGCTATAACTTTAGCATATTTATCTCTTTTCATGTTTTGTAATATCATACTAATTGTTGATAAAGTACTGACTAAAGTCGTTGGCGATGTTATAAAAACATTATTTTTATAAGCATAAGATACTAACTCGGGATAATAAGCATTAATCTCCGCAAATATAGCCTCAGCTGGCAAAAACATTATAGCTTGATAACTAGTCTCTCCTTTAATAATATACTTATTTTTAATAGCATCTATATGTTTCTTTACATCACTCTTAAAACTCTTAGCATACATATTTCTTAAATCCAGACTTAATTCTCTATCAACCATTTTTTGATAATTTTCTAAGGGAAACTTACTATCTATACAAATATGTCCCAGTGGTTCTGGGGCAAATATAATAGAATCAGCTATATAACCATTACTTAAAGTATACTGTAACTGATAAATATCTTTATTACCTTCACCAAAAATACTACTTAATATATAATTTAAACTAACTTCACCATAGATACCCCTAGTCTTCTTATCCGTTAAAACACCTTGTAAAGCTACAATATCACTACTTAAGTTATCTATTCTTTTTTGAGCTTCATCTATCTTACTTAATCTTTCTAATATATTAGTAAAAGTCTTATTAGTTTCTTTAAAGTTTTCATCTAAATTAAGATTAACTCTTTCATTTATTTTTAATAAATTATTAGTAATTTCATTATTTAAAGACTTAAAATCATCATTTAATCCCTTACTAAAATCAAATTTAAAATCTAATATATCTTTAGTAAGTTTAGTTTCCATTTTACCTAGTCTTTCCACTATATCACTATTATTACTTCTTTTTTTACTTACTATTACAACTATTAATAAAATTATAACAACACATAATAATCCAATTATTATATAATCCATAGATACTTCCTTTCGCTAATCTAATTATACAATTTATTTTATTTTATATCTACTAAAAGCTAACGAAAAAAAGCATAGAAAATCTTCTACACTTCTTGAATTACTGCAATAATCATTGGCTTACATTCAGTTTCGTTATATAAATATTTACCTAGCTCTTCTCTAATTTCTGTCTTAATCTTAGTATATTCAACATATCTATCAGTAATATTTCTCGTAATAACATCTAAAGAAATATTCTTAATTTCATTTATCATATCTTTACTATCTTTTATATAAATAAATCCTCTCGTAGTAACTTCTGGTCCAACTAAAATTTCTCTAGTTTTCTTTGAAATAGTTGCTGATATTAACACAATGCCATTTTCACTTAACATCTGACGGTCTTTAATAACTAAATCACCAACATCATCATTACTCTTACCGTCTATTAAAACATCATTAATTTTAATATTTTTAAAGTTATCTTGTAAAACGCCATTATCTATTTCTACAATATCCCCATTTTGTTTTAAAAGAATATTACTATCAGGAATACCAAGACTACTAGCTAAATCCGCATTATTTACCATATAACGATATTCACCCTTAACTGGCATATAATACTTAGGATTTAAAAGCTTAATCATTAGCATTAAATCTTCTTTCGAAGCATGATGTAGGATAGTCTTATTCTTAGGAATGGAAACTATCTCACAACCATGCATTGCTAAGTCATTCTCAATTTTTACCAATAACTTTTCATTTTCATCATATCTAGGTTCAGCAAACACAATCGTATCTGTCTCTTTTAAATGAATAAATTTATCATACCCATTTAATACTTTACTAATACAAGCATAAGGATTTTGCTTACTATCAGCCATTAATATAATAGCATCTTTATCATCAATATTTGATAAATCACCAAGTAATCCTTCTTGAATTTCTAAGTATTTTTCTTTTACAGACATATCAATTAGATTTTGTAATTGTTTACCCATAACTATAATTTTACGATGTGTATTTTTAGCCGCATCAAATATTTCTTGAATTGTATAAAGATGGGTTGGCAATACTAGGAACATTAAACGGTTTTTAGTATGACTAATAGCTTCCTTAAATACTCCAACTAAACGATGATTAGGGGAAGTATGTCCACTTCGTTCTGAAAATGATGATTCTTGTAAAAGCGCTAAAACACCCTTTTTACCTACATAAGCAATCTTACCTAAATCCATATCATAAGCCCCACGCATTAATGGGTCAATAATAAAGTCCCCAGTATAACAAATAGCGCCGTCTCTTGTATTAATAACATACATTACAGCATCCGGTGTTGAATGCGATACACTAATAGGGAAAATACTTACATCCCTAAAGTTCAACTTCTTATGTGGTTCAATCTCAACAATGTTTTTAGGATTTAATCCGTCTGACTCTAAAACATACTTAGTAAACTTTGTACAATAAACCTTTAAATTAGGAATCATTCTAACTAAATCATTTGTAGCACCCATATTTTCATAATGTCCATGCGTTAGAAATAATCCTTTAATCTTCTTTTTATTTTTAACTAAATATTCAAAATCCGGAATAATATAATCAATTCCATATAAATTTTCTGTTGCAAACTTTAACCCACAATCTAAAATAAAGATTGAGTTATCTACTTCGACAACATAGGTATTTTTACCTGTTTCACTAAGGCCACCTAGCCCCATAATTTTTATTTTACTCATATAATATAATCAACTTCCTTTTTTGTTTAAATTTTAATTTTTAATAAAGGCACTACAAACAAAATACATTATATCAAAAAAACAGGTATATTCCAACCTATTTTAATGATTTTTTAAAAGCATAACCAACCTGTTTTGGTAAGAAAAAAGTAAATGCTATATGCTTATATAACTTTAAAGCCCCATCATAAGAAAGAATTGGATAATTAAAATCACATAAATGTAAATTACCATTTTCTAATGAATTAGCAAAGTCTAAATAACTTAAGCTCTTACCACTAGGTTTAAACGTATAATCATCTAATATCTTTATTTGTCTTAGCATATTAGGCGTATAATCATAAGTATCATAATACTTGCTAACCTGTGTTATAGCATATTTTATTAAAAATATTTGTCCTAATGAATAATTTAGATATTCTTCCTTAGAATCATATAAGTTACTAAAACTATTAGTTCTAAATATCTTAATAAGTCTTTTAATAAATTCTTCTTCTGTTAAATTAGCCGCAATTTTACTAGCATTTATTAGTCTTTCTTTTAACTCTTTTCTCTTCCCACTATTATCACAGTTAATTTCTAATTTTTTTCTTAATAACTGATAATATTCTTTATAAGCTTTTCTTAGATTTTCTTCATTTATTTTAATATCATTTCTAATAATACTTGCAAATTCTTCTTTACTTTTTTCTGAAGACTTTTTATCTTTATCTAAAGCTTTTAAACTTTCTTCTAAACTACGATGTAAAAATAATAAACCGTCGATAGCATTTCTCTTAGTTTTTAAGTCTCTTAAAATTTTCTTAAGCCTTTCATCATCAGTACCATCTTCTAGTCTTTGCAACTTATCTTGAAATTTTAAAATATCATTATTAGCTTTTAATATTAAGGCTTCATATTGCTGTTTTTCCCCATTAACCTTTTCTATTAATTGTTTTTTCATAAATTTATTTCCTTTTTGTTTGTAAAGATATAATAATCTTTTATTTCTTTAAAGTCAACTAAATTCAATTTTAAAAGGAAGATTGCTCTTCCCCTTTCTTAATTATTTTTAACTATATTACTAATAATATCAGCCGTTTTTTCGACGCCAAATTTACTTACATCTAAAACTAAATCATAGTTATTATAGTCATCTAATGTAGTATTAGTATAGTATTTATAATGTTTTTTACGTTCCTTATTTACTTTATTAATAGCATTTAAAGCCTTTTCTTTATCTATATTATAATACTTAGTAACACGATTTATTTTATCATCTAAACTACTATATAAATAAACTTTTAAAACATCTTTTTTATCTTTTAATATATAATTACCACAACGACCTACAATAACACAAGAACCTTTCTTATATAATTTTTCAATTACTTTAGTTGTAGCTATATAAAGTAGGTCATCAGTTGTTTGTGGTCCTTCTAAAGTTTGTTCATTTTTCTTAACATATTCGGTAGCTAAACCACTTTCTTTAGCACTCAAGGTAATAAGATTTTTATCATAAAAAGGTATACCTAAATTCTTAGCAAGCAACTCTCCAACATATCTTCCACCTGAACCATATTCACGTGAAATAGTAACAACAATTTTTTTACCCTTATAAGTTTCAGGAATAACAGTATCGTTTTCCACTTTGTCTTTCTTACTATAAGTACCAAGTTTTTTATACTCACCTATAAAGATAATACCAGCTATAACAAAAGTTATACTATCCGCTAGACATCCTGCATATAAAATACCATTTAAACCTAAATTAAAGGCCATACTAAGTAAAAGCGCAAGTGGTATAAATAAAATAATTTGTCTAATAAATGATACCGCTGTTGCTTTAACAACATTTCCTAAGGATTGAACAACGATTGAAGTAGTCATTTCCATAGCGTTAAGTGCACATACTAACAAGAAACTATGACACATAAGTTTAGCAAATTCCATAAATAAAGTATAACTTGCATCTTCACTACTTATAAATATACCGGCAATTTTTTCTGGAAATAAAATGAATATTAAATTGAAAATAATTCCTACAACAAAGTTAATTGTTAATACTTTTCTTAAAGTTTCTTTAACACGGTCTAAATTACCAGCGCCATAATTAAAGCCAATAATAGGTTGAGCGCCAATACTAACTCCTAAAACAAAGGAAATATATAAACTATTTATTTTAGAAATAACACCGTAAACTGATAATGGAATATCAGCACCATATTTACTCATTGCTCCAAACTTAGTCATCATATTATTCATGAAAACAAATAAGACTAAAATAGTTGCTTGTGTAATGAAACTAGAAAGGCCTAAAGACAATGTTCTTAAGATACTCTTATTAATCTTAAAGTCTTCTTTTTCTAATTTAACACTCTTAATTTTTGGTAAGTAGCATAAAGCAATAATAAATGATATAACTTGACCAATAACAGTAGCAAGGCCACCACCGAAAACACCCATATTAAAACCGAAGATAAATACTGGGTCCAAAATAATATTAATAATAGCTCCTACTACTAACATAATCATGGAATATCTAGGATTACCGTCCGCTCTGATGATACTTGATAATACAGAATAAATTATCATAAATGGTGCACCCACTAAAATAATTTTTCCATAGCTTAAAGCATAGTTATAAACATTTTCTGTACAACCAAACATATAAACTAATTTTGGTAAGAAAATATAAGCTAAAACAGCAAATAAAATAGAAATAATGAAAGTCAAGGTAATTGATGAACCAATCGATGCTCTTGCCTCACTTTCCTTTTTCTCACCTAGTTTTAATGAAAGATTAGCCGCAGCACCATTACCAATAAGACCAGCAATCGCATTAGCTAAAATAACTAAAGGAAATATAACATTAGTAGCAGCATTACCTAAAGTTCCTACTCCCTTTCCAATAAATATTTGGTCAACAATATTATAAACTGAATTAATAAGCATTGAAATAACACAAGGAATAGCAAAGCTTATAAGTAGTTTATTAATCTTATCGCGACCTAAATCAAATTCTTTTTTCATATAAATAAACCCTTTCAAACCAAGAAAAAAACGCCTAAGTTAAGCGTAATCTTCCATCGGCAATATGAATTGTAACATAAATAATTTTTTTATGTAAGTAAAACTTTTAACTTTTTCCTAAATTTTTTCTTACTCTAATTATTTAATATTAGCCGATATATTTTTTCAAGAATGTTTGTAGATTATCTTTAGAATATGAACCAACTATTGCATCAACAGCCTCACCATTCTTAACTACAATTACCATTGGTGTATAACCATAGAATTCTGAAATTTTACCAGTTTGACTTTCACCATTAATACTTTGAGTAATTTCTTTAGATAATAATTCCCCAAACTTTTTAAAATCATCACTAGTTGTATCAACAGTTGTAATATCTAAATAATCAGTTGTAAAATTCATTTCTTTTTGAGTTGCTTGTAAATTTGGTAAGAAGGCAACACAAGCACTACAAGTACTTCTGCCTAAATAAAGAATATGAGTTTCCTTATTACTTGTTCCTAAGAATTTTAAAATATCACTAACACTAACAGCATTAAACATTGATACATCATAATCACTAGTTGATGAGCCATTATTTGTAGTTGTTGAACTGTTATTATTAGTTGTACCTTTCGTATTGCTATAATTTACTAAACCAATTAATAAACTCATTATAGAGATTACTAACACTACAATTAACATAGTATAAATTTTCTTTAAATATTCTTCTGTATTCATTTTTTCCACTCCTTCGTCCTTATTATATCGAAAAACTACTATAAAAGTAAATATTTTCTTAAAAAATGCTTGTCAAAGTCCAATTTATGCGATATACTAAAAAAGTCTTATGAAAAAGAAGACGGTGTTGCCCAAGTGGCGGAATAGGTAGACGCACAGGACTTAAAATCCTGCGAGATTTAACCCTCGTGCCGGTTCAAGTCCGGCCTTGGGCACCATTTTTGAATTATCCCCCGTATTTACGGGGTTTTTATTTATCTGCTTTTAGGTTTGCCGGGTATTCTTACGATTTAAAAACAGAAACTTTAATTTTTATTTATAGTTTTTATCAATTACATCTATTGCCTTAGCTTCGTCTTTTGGCATTAAATGAGAGTATACATCTAAGGTCATTGATAAATCTTTATGACATAGTCCCCCATTTATTGCTGTTAATGGTCATTAACAATATTTTGTACATTAAGTTCAAAAACCACTAAAATCATTAAGATTTTAGTGGTTTTTTGTGTAATAATTACTTTAAATATTTTTTAAAATAAATTTTTATCCAATAGAGACATAGTCCTTCTGAATCTTTTCTACCTCATCAATAGGCATATTTACTGCTACTGCAATTTGCTTAACAGGTATTTTCATATCAGTTAAATCTTCATAATCGCCAGCAAGCTCTCTTGAATACTTTGTACTATTAGAAGTAAGTAATTTCAAACATCATTATGCAACAGTAACGTACTCTTTTTGAATTTTTTCTACTTCATCAATAGGCATATCAACAAGCTTAGATACTTGTTCCAAAGTTAAGCCAAGATTGATTGAATTTTTGATTGTTTCTTTTTTAGAGGCAAGTTCGCCCTCAAGTTTTCCTGTGGCTATTCCTTCGCTTCGTGCGATATTAACATCAAGATTTTTTAGTCTTTGTTCTTCTTCCTCTTTATTAACATACATTAATTCTTCTTCAATGCTAGAAAATTTTTCCATAAAATCGACCACCTCATTTAAATCTTCATAATCACCAGCAAGCTCTCTTGAATACTTTATACTATTAGAAGTAAGTAATTTCAAGGCTCGCATTTGCCAGTCACTTATGTCTTCATTATACGGATTCTCATCTAATTTATCAAGAGCAATTCTGATAGTTTTTCCCGTATAAGGATGTTTGATTTTTAAATCTTCTTCCTGCGTTACAAAACGATTAACTATTTTTTTATTAAAGGGAAGACTACAATTATCAAAATTTATTTGTATAAATTCGATTGGCACATAGTCCTCCCCAGTTGTCTGTTTACTTAAAACTAAACGATATCCATAAAGAACATTTTTCATTACTGATGAAGGACTATCATAATTATTAGCTTCTAAATTAATATACAAGTTATCTGATACTTGCAATAGTAAATCTAAGATATTTACTTTGTTTTTATAAATTTCTTGTGGTAACTCCGTATCAATAAAGTAAGAATCTTGAATTAACTTATAATCAATATTAAGAAAATAAGAAATAATTTTATCAATATATATTCTAATAGTTTTACATACTGCCTTAAAAGGACGGTCTTTAATAATTTGAATTTGATAATCTGGATTCTCCTTTTTATATTTTACATAATCCATTATTTTGTCATTTTTTAAATACATGCTGCTTTTTCCTTTTCTAAGAAGTTCCAATGTAGCGCGCCTAATTAGTCCTTCTATATATACTTATTACCGACTAAAAGCGTTTTTCCTTCAAAAATTGACAATTTTTTCTAAAATTCTTTTATTTTCTTACTTTTTTCTATAATTATTTGCTTAAAATAAATCTATAACATCATAATAACTTGTCTTTATTGGTTCACCTACTTCTTTTATAGGCACTAAAGTTCCTTCAGTATTATATTCTATAAATGTATCTAAATATTTATCACACCATTCCTTATTAGGTTCATTCCCCTCCCCAAACATTAAAGTCAAATTAATCAACGATGAATTTTTAAAAGAAAATTCAGTCCAAGAATATGATTCTAAATACACCTGTTCTGCATTAATATTAGCTGTAAAAATACTGGTATATCTTCCGATTTTATCTAATGATGAAATAACATTGAGACGAGGCCAGATATTGTTATTATCATAATATGTATATCTTGTTATCTCAACAGGATTTCCGGTTTTAGTATCAAATCTTTTCAACATATTTAAAATATTTATACTATAAAAATATTTATTTAAAGGAACAAAGTTATTTTTACTTACCATTATTCTAAGAGAACTATCACTTTCAGAGCCATCCAAACCGTCTGTCGACGCAATGTATGTTAAATCATCATTTTTAATTAGTTTATAACCATTTGATGAGTATGGATTACTTAGATTATTTAACTTCACATAATATTTTCGACACTCGCCACTATCTATTAAATCACCACCACGATTTTGGCAAACTTTATTTATCTCATCTTCGGTTACAGGACTTGATACAACCACTATTTTGCCTACCCATTTATCCGTTCCGTCATTTTTTATATCATCTACTGTTGTATCATAATCTATCCACAGTCTTAAATCGAAAGTTACTGAGCCTCCTACTGGAAGGTAACCTGATTTTAAAATGTTAGCTACTTTACTATTTTTTAAAGAAACTTCTGCTGTTTCATAATTACTTATAGTTTTTGAATTTTCATTATTTAAAGACGCTTTCATAAACTTAGTATCAATATTACTACTACTTAACGTTTCCAAATTAATTTTATAATATGCATTTATATCACAGTTGTTAGTAATTTTAAAAGTATATGGCTCTAACTTACTACCAACTTCATCACTTATAGGATATTGTTTTTCTAAATTAATTGCTTCACTCTCACTACTATAAGTTATGTCAAAACAACTAGTCATTGCCGTATTTATCTTATCCTCACTAACACTTATATTCCATAACGAATAAGAAACACCTATTCCTAAAAATAAAATAAGCAATAAACACACACAAATACTTACTAATAATCTCTTTTTCATACCAGCACCTACTATCAATATAATTCTAGCATATTCTTGTGCGTATTAAAAGAACTTTTAAAGAATAAACTTACTTAAATGGGAAAATACTTTTAAGTAAGGTGATAAAAGATGAATAATAACCACAATAATTTAGAAACATTAAGAGAACTAAACAACTTAAAAGCCAAAGACATTGCTGAAAAACTAGGTGTTTATAAATCAGTCTATAGTGAATGGGAAAATAATAAAACACCAATTCCTACTAAAAGACTTATTGAACTTGCAAATATTTATCAAATTAATATTGATTATTTATTAAATTTAACTGCTAAAAAAATAATCATTCCTGAAAGTCATACCATTAACTTAAATGAAATTGGTACCCGTCTTAAAAATATTAGAACTTCTCTAAATCTTTCACTTCGCGATTTAGGCAAGAAACTTAACTGCTCCTTCTCGGCTTTTGCAGCCTATGAACGCGGTGAAAAACTAATAAACAGTGAAATACTTGTAAGTTTTGCTATCCTTAGTAATCATTCAATCGATTATATTTTAGGACGTACTCCCACTAAAAATCTCCTAATAGATAAGAAAAAACGTTAAAGAACATTTTCTAAAAATACTCTCTAACGCCTTTTTTACTTACTATTAAAATTTTATAAATAACCCTATTACTTTAGGCAAAAAAATAAGTAAACCAACAATAGCTGCTACAATAGCATTAACAAGAACTGCTCCTGCCGCAATATCCTTTGCTCGCCCCGCTCTAACATCATACTTAGGACTTACTATATCTACAACTATTTCGATTGCCGTATTTACCATTTCCAAAGAAATAACTAAGCCAAACAAAATAAAACAAGTTATCCATTCCCACATACTAATATTAAAAAGCATCCCAGCTATTATTACTAAAAACATCATCGTAAAATGAATTTTCATATTTCTTTCACTTTTTAAACTAGAACCAATTCCTTTAAAAGCAAATTTAAAACTATTAATCAATTTTTTATTTTTCATATAATACCTTCTTATTTATTGTTATAATAATTTAAAAACAACCTAATTAATTTTTAAATCATCATTAACCACATTTTTTATTAAAATAAACTCATCACTTGAATCATTATTTATCTTACTAAAAATTCTAAAACCATTCTTCTCTAAAAATTTAATAAATATTTTATATTTAGGATAAACTATTGTATAAATAATCCTAGCATTTACTTCTCTTGCTCTATCATAAGCAATTTTAAGATACTTACTACCTATTTCTTTGCCAGTATTTACAACTTTAAATGTTGATATTTTTAATATTTTATCCAAATTCTTAATATTTTCTAAACCATAATCACCGGCAATACTTAAAATATCCTGATATCTCTCTTCTTTTAAAAGTAAGAATGAACCCAAATTACCATTTTCATCTTCCGTTACATAAGCAAAATAATTACTATTTCTTTTTCTTAGAAATCAATTATTAAAATTAGGATAATCATTTCTTAAAGAATCAAAAAAGCTATCATTAACATCTATCTCATTTAAAGATTTTTTTATAATATTCATTTTTCTCTTTTATCCAAACAGGTAATTTTTCTTTTAATGGTTCAAAACCTCTACCACCTTCTAAATAATTACCAGCATATTTATTATCGCCGTCATACATTCTTTTTAAAGAACACTTAATTTTCTTTTCATCTTCTAAAACATCTAAAACTTTAACACAAATTATTTCATCTATTTTAGCATACTTACTTACATCTTTAACAAATCTTTTAGAAATCTCAGATATATGTATTAATCCAATATAATCATTATATTTAACAAATATTCCATAAGGAGCATATCCAGTTACTGTTACATGAATTACATCACCAATATTTATCATAACTACCTCACTTTTTTAAAACTTCTAAAAGTATTATAACAATTATCTTTACTAATGGCAAAAAATTTAGTTTAATAGTATGTGGTGATACAAATGACAGATAATAATAAAAATATTAATTTAGATAACTCTTTAAATGATAATATAAATGGAAATTCTTTAAATGATAACATAAACGAAAACTCTTTAAACAATGAAAATACTCCTAAAGAAATGACTACCTTAGAAAAAATTCTTAACGTTATTAACATGTTAAGACCTTATATCAATGCTGACGGTGGTGATATTGAGTTTATCAAATACGAAGACAAATATGTATACGTTAAATTTCATGGAGCTTGTGCTAGTTGTGGTAGTATCGATTATACTATTAAAGATGTATTATTTAATGCTATCAAAGACGACGTTCCTGAGGTTGAAGGCGTAATTAACGTAGCTATCTAATTTAATAATTAACTTTCAAGAGTAATAAGAACTTCAAATAAACTTATTACTCTTTTTTAGTAACCATGTAACTTCTGGTATATCATAGACCTTCTTTATTTCATAATATATATCTTTTAATAAATTTTCATAATCATCTACTCTATCTAATATTGCCATTAATTCTTCTTCTTTTAATTTATCTTCTAAAATATATTTACTAAAACAGTCAAAAAAGTAACTTGGATAAAGCATTCTAGCATAAAACAAACCAAAATCATCTCTAGTATATCTCTTATCATTTAAAATCTCTCTCACTAAGTTTAAACAATCAAAATCTTTATTGTGATAAAATACTTCTTTAATATACTCAGCATAATCTCTTACATCATAATCAATTAAAGTATTAAGACTATTATAATAATTAACTGGTTTATTAGGATAATATACTCGGTAATGGCATACTGAGAGGTTATATGATTTAAAGTCATTATAATTTAAATAACTAATAGCATTCTCTCCTAGGCCTACAAAATAGATAAAACTATGGATTAAAGAATTTTTACCTACTCTAAAAAGATTGGCTTGTTCTTCTAAATAATCTATCTTTTCTTGCCAAATTAATCCCCAATCCACCGTATTTCTTTCTGTAACTAAATTACGATTATTCTTTATTTCTTGAAAACATATCATATCATTTAAAAGACACTGAATTTTAAGTAAGCAATAAGATTCTTTATTATATTCTACTAAATAACGATTATATTTACTTTTTATAAGTAAGTGATATTTAGTAGTGTGTAATTCTTCATAAATTTTATTTAATTCTTCTTCACTTTTTCTAACTTTGCAAAAATAATAAATATCTGTCTTAGTTTCTATATAATAATAAGTATCTTGACTAATATAATCAGTTATTTCTAAATTATAGTAATAAAGGATAAAATTTTTCATATAATCACTAGTTAATTATATGTTTAGAAGTTTTAAAAAGACTAGGGTTAATTAGTCTTATAAGGATTATCTTTAGTGCCCTTGCCCGATTTTAAAGAGCCTTGTTTTAAGTTGATGACAGGTTTTACACCAGCAAGCTTATTTACAGGTTCATATTGTTCACCATCACTTTTCACTAGTCTTACTTTCGTGCCATCGTTATCATAAGCATCCGGACTTATTAGCCAATAACTGTTTCCAACGTATAAATAGTTTCGTTTAGTGCCACTTCCAAAAGAGTACTGTCCAGAAAGAACTAACTCATCTTTACTCAACAATGATACTGCATATTTTAACGAAGTATTACCAACTACAGAATTTTTAGTGAAACTATCATCTATTTTTTTACATAAAAACGTCATTCTAGCATTATTTGTATCACTGGGAGCTGACCAAGGGCCAAACGCTCTTTCATAAACAGTGTTATTTTTACCATAACCTAGATTGGATAAATTACTTGGATTATAATTTGAAATATTTCTATCATTGCAAAATAAATTATCAGCTAAATATTGTTCATAATCAGTATCTTTTATATTATTTTCATACCAGTTATCAACATATTTTTTTATTGTTGAATCATTTATATTAGCATGTGTTTCTTCATAAGTCGATGAACCAGGTGTTCCATACATGTATCCTACATAAGCATTATCATCAGCCTTTTCATTAAAAGCACTAGTGCCAATTATTCTATCATCACTAGCCTCACCATTTTCATGAATAGTCGTTCCGTCATATATTATTCTTATCGAATTATCACCATTTATCCTTACAATACGCCAATAAAAACCAGCAAAATAAACATAATTATTGGAAACATTACCTCGAAAATAATAACTAGTACCATAATTATCTGGTGCACTACATAGTAAAGAATTTTCTGATTCAGCACTTGTTACATTAACTGAGCCATCACTATTTACAGTTGGGCACTTTCCAGTTGTATCTAACTCATCTTTTATCAAATTAGTAATAGCATCTTCTTCAAAATAAACATTACATTTAGATTTTTTATTCATATTAGTAGTAAGTAAACCCCAATTAGTATAGTCCCACTCACCAAAAGAACCATTATCGCATTCTATTTTATCAACATAATAACCGCTATCCTTAGCTGGAACGTTATCAGAGTATTCATCGTTAACATAAACACCAATAATATTTTTAGTACTTCCATTATTTAATTTAAAATTTAATAAGCAAAGACTCCCAAACATCACAAAACCGATAATTATTAAATACTTCTTCTTCACAAAACAGCACCTATTTTCCTTCTTTACAAAAATTGACACTTTTCGTAGAGTTTATTACTTTATGAAACACCAGGTGAATACTGTCTTCAAACCCCTTTTGACCAGAAATTTGACCACAATAGAACTCTCACTCATTTTTTACTTGACGCCTTTAAAGGCTGATAAATAAAGGCGACTTGACACTTTTTTCTGACCATAATTTTGACTATAAAAGAGAAAAAAACATATAGAAAATAGCCAATTTTTATGATATATTTAATGTATAAATTAAAAATAGATAACGAATTTTGGCTTTCATAGAGTAATAAACTCTATGAAAAAATCATCAACAAAATACGTATATATATCCTCAAAACTTATATACTATTAATGAAGACTAAAAGTAGTTGCAAAAGTTGAAAAATATGCTACACTACTTAGTGAAAGAACTTGATTGTTCTTAAATAAAAAAAGAGATACATTTGATTTGAAGAGTTAGATGTTTCTCAGTCCAAAATGTTTTGTAACGAGAAACATCTATTCACAAGGTTGAGTAGATGTTTTTCGTTTTTACTTAAAATCAGTATTAATTTCTGTTTCCAGAATCTAATATTCTTGCAATTAAAACAAGAATGACGATAAGTACAACTAAGTACTCCATTGAGGTTTCCCTTCATATGGACCACCACCTCTCCATTTCTAAAAAAATTCTAAATATGGACTGAGGTCAAAACATCTAACAATCAAATGTATCTATTTAATATGGTACCACAAAGACCAGTATAAATCTGCTAAAAAAGTATCAATAGTAAAAATAAAACTTAATAAGTTTAAAATTAATATTTATATTTTTTTATATCGTTTTACTGAGTTTTAATTACAATAAAACTGGATAAATAATTGCAAAGGTTAAAAAATATGCTATACTACTTGGTGAAAGAACTTGATTGTTCTTAAAATTTTAAAAGAGATACATTTGACTTTGGTCGTCAGATGTTTCTCAGTCCAAAATGTTTTGTAACTGAAAGTATCTATTCATGAAGTTGAGTAGATGTTTTTCATTTAACATAAAATAAATATTATTGAAACTATAAAAAATAGTAAGCCAACTTTAATTGGACTCACAGACTATATAAAATTTGTAAAAAAAGTCATAAATAAATACGACTTTAACCTATAAATATATTAATAAATCAATTAACTCTAAAATTTCTGGCGAAAAGATATAAATTATAAAAGTAGAAACAATCAAGAAAGGGCCAAAAGGAACTTCTCTATCCTTCAATTTAATTAAATAGAAAAATGCTACTGGTAAAGCTAAGAAACTAGCCAAAACTAAATTAATAAAAGCTAGCTTGTATCCTAACACAGCCCCAATAAAGAATGATAACTTAATATCGCCGCCACCTAAAGATTCCCTTTTAAAAGCTTTATCTCCAATAAATTTAACTAATAACATAAAGAAAAATAATAATAAGCCACTTAATAAAGATAGAATTAAATTATTAAAACCACCTTGTAAGAAAGATATTATTAAAACCATAATACTTCCCACTGCTAAAACTTCATCTAAAATAATTAAATAATTAAAATCACTTATACATGTTATTATTAAAACACTACTTATTACTAAAGCCATTAATAAATCATAAGAAAATCCATAATATAAATAGCTTCCCATATAAAACAAGCCTGTAATTATTTCTATTAAAGGATACCACCAAGATAATTTAGTATGACACTTACGACATTTGCCACCTTGAATTAGAAAAGAAACTATTGGTATTAACTCAAACCACTCCAAAACATGACCACATGTCTCACAATGACTTCTCGGTTTAACTATCGATTTATTAACACTTAACCTATTACCTACGACATTAAAGAAGGAACCCATAATAGTTCCCATTATAAACATATAAATTGCATAAATTACATTATTCATTACATTCCCCCACCTGATACTTGATTGTACATTTCAAACATTGGTACTAATATTGAGATAATAATTCCACCGACTACTACTGCTAAGAAAACAATAGTTAAAGGTTCGATAAAACTCTTAATATTATTTACCATTGAAGCATGTTGTTCTTGATAATAATGACTTACTCTATCCATCATTTCGGCAAGTTCACCAGTAGATTCACCAGTTACTATCATATTATAAGCAACATCTGGTACTGCCCAATGGTCTTTAAATGCCTTTGATATTTTATCACCAACAACAATGTTATTAATAGTACTATACATTATTTCTTTATAAATTTCATTATTGGTAATCTTACTTAAAATTTCAACACTCTGCGTAATATAAACGTTATTCTTTAAAAGTGATGCAAAAGTCTTAGTAAATATAGCTATTTCGTTATATATAATAATATTTTTTACAACCGGAATATGCATTAAAATAACCTGTACTTCTCTACGGAAAGCTTTAATTTTTTTATAAGCTAAGAAGAAGACAATTACAAATACAATAATAGCCAGTAATAACATCCAAGCATCAGTCTGCAAGAATTTACTAGCAGCTAATACTACAGCTGTTAAACCACTAACAGTAACACCGTTAGAACTATAAATATCTTCAAACTGAGGAACTACATAAAGAATAATAAAACATACAACTACAACGGCAAAAATAATAACGATAGTTGGATAAGTCATGGCACTTATCATTTGTTTTCTTGTGGTTTCCATTTCACTATAATAGTTAGCCATATCATCTAAAGTTGATTCTAAATCACCAGTTGCCTCAGCGGCTTTTAACATATTAATAAGTAATGGCGGGAATTTACTTCCTTGCTTTTCTAAAGCCTGTGAAAAAGAGTTTCCCATTGTAAGCTCATAAGCAATAGCTTGCATTGTCACTTTCTTATCTTTTTGTTTAGCATACTGATTAATTAAAATTTTAATTGCATCATTTAATGTAATACCAGCCTTGATATAAGTTGATAATTGGGTTAACCAGAAAATTAAATCTTTAGTCGACCATTTACTACCAACAACCGATGAATCCCCATAAATAAAATCTATCATTTGGTTATTTTCAATTTGGTATACTTCAACACCTTCATTAAGTAAGAATGAGTTAACATCCATTTTAGATAATGCCGTAAAAGTTCCATACTCAATCTTGCCGTCTGTATTTTTTATTTTATAGCGATAAACTTTAGGTTTTCCGGGAGTTGAAGCCTCTGGTTGCTGTAATTCTAACTGCAACTTTCGACGTTCCTCTTCTAATTTTAAAACTTCCCTTTGGGTAATTCCTAAAAAATCTTTTATTTTCTTTACAATAACATCTAAATCATCATTACGTTTGGCTTTATTATTATTCATAAATTTAGCTTGTTGATAAGCATCATCAACTTTTTTCGATGAGGCATCAAATACAGCTTGTAAAGGATAAGAAATACCACGATATGCCAAATAAAAAACATTAATAAAACTATAGACAAATTCTAATAAGAAATTACTTTTTTGTTCCTTTTCTCCAGAACTTTTACTTATAACATTGTTACTTCCATTAGCATTATTAGGACTTGTATTTGCTGTACTAACTCCATTTGACATCGTATTGTTATTTGCATCAATCATAATATCACCTATTATCTTACTATCATTATAACAAAATTGAGTCAATAAGAAAACAAATTTTTCATATACTATTTTAGAAGGTGATATTATGTACCCAGGTAATTTTAATGGTCTAACTTTTGGTAAAGTAATAAGTGGTATCTCAAAAACTTTAAATATTGTTAATCAAGCTATTCCTTTATATAAACAAGTACGTCCCATTATTAGTAATGCCGGCAGTATTCTAAGTATTTTTAAAGAGTTTAATAAACCTGATACTTTAACTAATTCTAAAACAAAAAGTATCACTGTCAATGATACTTCCTTACCTTTAAAATCTAAAATTAGCTCAATCAGTACTAATAGTCCGACATTCTTCCAATAATTTTTCTAAGGTTTTAATTTCTTTTTTATTATTTTCTTTTAAATTATTATTTTCAGAATTTTCTAATTTTTCTAAAATTTCTTTTTTACTAGCTATTAAATATTCAAAATAACCTACTTTATCTTTTTTTATCAAACCATATTTGATAGTTTTTTTATCTAAAAAAGTAGTTTCTTGTTTTTTAAATAAACAAATTATATACCAAATATCATTATCTTTAACTGTTTTTTCATCTACTAGTTGGTATCCTAATTTTAAAACTTCAGCTCTTAAGGTATCTAAATTATTATTTGATTGCAAAATTAATTTATTAACATTAACTAACTTTTCTTTATTACTCAAAATATGTAAGATAGTACTAGTTCCCATACCGCTGATAACTACTGTGTTTATATCACAAGCTTTAATATTATCTAAGCCATCACTAACTAGCATTGGTATATCAAGATTACTTTTAGCTACATTCTTTCTTGCCATACTAAGAGCAGACTCTTTAATATCCGTAAGAATTATACTTTTTACTAATTTTTCTTTGGAAGCATAAATTCCTAAATAACCGTGATCACAGCCAATATCTACTACTTTATCGGTTGGCTCTAAGAACTCAGTTATCTTCTTTAATCTTAAACTTAGCATTAATCAGTTAAGAAATCCTTTAACTTCTTAGCGCGTGATGGATGTCTTAGTTTTCTTAAGGCTTTAGCTTCGATTTGTCTAATACGTTCTCTAGTTACATTGAATTTCTTACCAACTTCTTCTAAAGTATGGCTAGTACCATCAACAAGACCGAAACGAAGTTCAAGTACTTCTTGTTCTCTTTCTTGAAGAGTAAGTAAAACACTCTTAATCTCTTCTTTTAGAATTTCATTAGTAGCATATTCTTCTGGTGACATTGATAATTCATCTTTAATGAAATCGCCTAAATGTGAATCATCTTCCTCACCGATTGGTGTCTCTAAAGATACTGGGTCTTGACTAATTTTAATTACCTCACGTACCTTTTCAACTGAAATACCCATTTTCTTAGCAATTTCTTCTTCAGAAGGTTCTCTGTTTAATTCTAGTGTCATTTGACGTTGAATGCGAGCCATTTTATTAATCGTTTCTACCATATGAACAGGAACACGAATAGTACGAGCCTGGTCAGCAAGAGCACGAGTAATTGCTTGTCTTATCCACCAAGTAGCATAAGTTGAAAATTTGAAACCTTTATCATAATCGAATTTTTCAACAGCTTTCATTAAACCAATGTTACCTTCTTGAATTAAATCAAGGAAAAGTAAACCACGGCCAACATATCTCTTAGCAATGGATACAACTAAACGTAAGTTTGACTCAGCAAGTATTCTTTTAGCTCCTTCATCACCAGCAGCAGCTGCCACAGAATATTTCATTTCTTCTTCCATTGTTAGCAAAGGAATTTTACCTATTTCTTTTAAGTACATACGTACTGGGTCATTAATATTAACATCTTTAGTCAATTCTTCATCGCTTAATACTAACTCCTCAGTAGCGCCGCCCTTACCATTATTATCATCATCGCTTACAATTTCAATATTGTTTTCAATTAAAGCGTTATATAGTTCATCTAGGGAATCAGCATCTAAATCTAGACCTTTTAAATGTTCTGCTAAAGTTTCATAAGTAATAAAACCATCTTTTTTACCTAGTTCTATTAATTCCTTTTCACGTTCTTTTAAAGGTTTAATCTCACCAACAGAAGCTTTCTTAGCAGGTGTAGCACTACTCTTAGCAACTTCTTTAGTTTCAGTAGTAGCTTTTTTAGTAGTTGTCTTTTTTACAGTTTTAGCTTTAGGTTTTTCCTCTGTTACATCTTTTAAAACTATGTTTTGGTCATTTAAATCTTTATATAGAACCTTTACATCCTTAGGAGTAAGCCCATATTCTTTAACCTTATCAGCTACATCTTGAAAACTAACATAACTCTTTTCTTTATTAATTTCAATTAAACTTTCTAATACCTTTGGTAATTCTTTATTCATTACTCAACACTTCCTTTTTTAATATTTTTTATTTGTTCTAATATCTTTAGTTGATGTTCTCTATCTAGTTCCGTTGCAAGCTTTCGCTTTAAAGCCTCAATATCTTCCTTATCCTTCTGTCTTTGATAACTTTTTATTACTAATTCAAAGTCTTCATCACTTACATCTTCATCTTCATCTAATATTTTTAACACTTCCCCATTTAAAGTTTCATTGTATGATATATAAGATATAAAATCAGCAACCGTTATATTATAATTCTTTCCTATAAAAAATACAATTTCATTAGCAATACTTCGATAGATTTTATTAGGAAAATAACCGATTTTTTCTTGATATTCTAAAACGTACTTCCGGTCATTTAACATATAATATAACATTTTTTTAGTGATTTTGTCCAACAAATTTTCTTGCTTAACAACTTCTACTTCTTCTTTTTTAAATACTTCTTGGGTAATTGTCTGTAAACTACTCATTTCATTAAGACGCATTTTTAAGACTTCTTTATCAATTCCTGTACTTTTACTTAATTTTGTCAAACTAACATCAATATAAATTGGGTCTTTTATTGTTTTTAAATCATCTAAAACTTTATTAATAAAATTTGTTAATTCCACTGTATTTTCAGGATTAATATCATCTTTTAAAGTACTTAGTTTAAAATCCAAATAATCGATTGGATTATTTATCATTTTTAAATAACCGTCTATTCCATAAGTAAATACATATTCATCAGGATCTTTTTTTAAGTTAATTCTAATTACTTGGACAGTAATATTATTTTGAGTAAGTATCTCACCATTTTTTAAAGTAGCTGTTTTTCCAGCCTCATCACCATCAAGTCCTAAAATAACCTCGCAACGCAAACGCTTAATTAATTCGATTTGCTCTTTAGTTAAAGCTGTACCCATTAAAGCAACAACGTTTTTAACACCATTAATATAAAGTCTTATGGCATCCATTTGTCCTTCAACGATAATTAATTTTTTACTTCTTTTAGCCTCATCCTTCGCCAAATGATAATTATAAAGATAATTTCCTTTTTTATAAAGATAAGTTTCTTTTGTATTAATATATTTAGCTATTGCTTCCCCTCGATAAATACGAGCAGAATATCCAATTACATGACCTTCCGTATCATATAAAGGAAACATAATGCGACCTCTAAAGACATCAAAAAATTTACCGTCTATATTATTTACTAAGCCTAAATCTTCGCTGACTTTTGTAGTATACCCTTTTTTCTCTAAAATATTTTTTAAAGTATCAGGTTCATCTAAAGATAAACCAATACGAAACTTACTAATATCTTCATCACTTAAACCACGTTTATAAAGATAATCTTTAGCAGCTAAACCACTTTTAGTATTAATATTATTTTCATAATATTTGTTTACTAACTCCATTAAGTCATATTCTTTTTGATACTTTAAGACTGTTTCCTGTTTAAAAACACCACTTATTTGATAACCAATCTTTTCTGCTACAATTTTAACAGCTTCAATAAAAGAAACATTTTCAAAATTTTGAACAAATGTAAAAACATTACCAGCCGCGCCGCAAGAAAAACATTTATAAATCTGTTTCGATGTGGAAATACTCATACTAGGTGAGTGGTCATCGTGAAAAGGACAAACACATTTATAATCTTTTCCTTTTAAGGTTACTGGTACATAACTAGATATAATATCTACAATATTGCAGTTCTTACGAATTGCATTAATTTCTTCATTACTTATCATAGCCATAAAATTATCCCTCTATATATATATTATTAACGCCACCCTTCTATTTTCCTTCAAAAATTACAAAAAAAATGCAAAAAATTGCATTTTTTTCACTTTTTTTCTTAAACTTTACACTTTTTTGACACTTAAATGTTTTCCATAGTAATTATAAGTCTTAGAATCCAGCAAAGTCCTTCATTTTAATATTCTAACAATATTTTTTTAAATCATTATCGTTTTTCTTGCCTTTTATCTTTATTTAAGTTATCCTATCTATATCTTATAAACATAATAAGTCTTAATAGTTTTTTCTTTATTATATATAGGCTCTATTAAAACTGGATTTTATTAATCTTTAACAACATTCTTTTTAAAATAATTGTTATTTGGACTAAAGCTTGTATGTAAGATTTTTTTAGCCATATCACTTCCTGGATAATCTAAATAATTACTATATAATCTTAAGATATCTGGATTTTTATAGCTTAGTCTTAGTTTCTTCTTATTATCAATCTCATAAAGACTATTACCACGAGCTTCTCTCGTTTCTTTCATAAGTGGCATTTTCGTTTTCGGTTGACCGCCGCCACCAACACAGCCGTTTGGACAATTCATGACTTCAATCATTATATAATCTTGTAAATTAGGAAGTAATTTTTCTAAGTTTGGCATTCCATAAACACAAGCTACTTTATAAATTTTATCTAAAATAGTAATACTTGCTTCTCTAATACTTTCAAAACCACGCAAAGTTTGGAACTTTAAAAACTCAGTTTCACTATCTTTACCCGTTAAGTAAAAATAAGCTGTTCTTAAAGTAGCTTCTAATACTCCACCACTCGTTCCAAAAATATTGCCAGCTCCCGTTCCGTCCGGTAAAATCTTATCAAAAGCACTACCTTCTAAATTAGGTAAATCAATATTTAATTTTTTTAACATTAAAGCTACTTCATGAGTTGTAAGACAGTAATCCATTCCTTCTAGTTCTGGTCTTCTTATTTCCATTTTCTTAGCTGTACAAGGTGCTAACATAACATTGATAACTTTTTTATTTTTCTTATTTTTAAAGAAATATTCATTAATAATACTAGCTTGCATCATAATTGGACTTTTAGTACTGGAAAGATTACCAATTAAATCCTGATGATATATTTCGGCATATTTAACCCATGAAGGACAACAAGAGGTAAAAAGAGGTAACTTTTCCTGATTATTAAGCCTATTAACTAACTCCATAGCTTCTTCCATAACCGTTAAATCAGCTCCAAAAGTTAAATCAAATACATAAGTAAATCCGGCATTTTTTAAAGCTGTCACTAACTTTTCAGTAACAATACTTCCCTTTTCCAAGCCAAACTCTTCACCAATAGTCGTTCTAATAGCAGGAGCTACCGAAATAGTCACAACATTTTCTTTATCCTTTAAAAGTTCTAAAACCTTCTCATAATCAAGTTTGGTATCTAAAGCATTCATTGGACAGTTTAAAATACATTGACCACAATTAATACACACTGGTCTTTTTACTTCATCGCGATTATATTTAATACCTACCACATTTTCACAAGTCTTTTTACATAAACCACAATTAGTACATTTATCTTCTAAAAAACATAAAGAGGGATTATTTTTCTCCACCCAAACCGCATTTGAAGTGTCCTTTTGAAAATCTTTTTTTAAAGCCTTACATTCTGGACAAGCATAAGTATCTGGTAATGTAACAAATTTTGCCTTAGCAAGTATCTCATCATAAACAAATCCACATTTTTTACATATATATCTCATTTTTTCTAATCCCTTCTTATTATCACTATAAGGATAACATAAATAGTAAACTTTTTAAAGAAAAAAAATTTATATTTTTATACCATAAATAGTTTATATTCAAATTAATTTCTCATGAAAAATCACTTTTTTTATATAAAACTAAGTTATTAAATGTCTTGATTTTCCTATAATTATTTCTAATATAACTATCTATTTTCTTAGATAACTGCCCTCCTTCGTACTCTAAATTAAGTAAAAAATAAGTATCACTATCTAATGAATTAAAATAATCTATAACTTTTGCCTCACCATTATAGCCCATATTGCCATTAAGTAATAAGTCATAATTATTAATCTTCTTATTTAAAAGTAACTTATAAACATAGGCATCATACATAATAAAATAAGTCTTATCTAAATTATCTATTTCTTTATCTATTCTTGATGCATTAACTAAATATTTACTATCAATATCCTTATATTCTAAAGCTCCAACTCCTTTACTTAAATCTTTAAAATGATATTGTAAGAAAAGAGATAATATTGGACAAACTAGTAATACTAAAGCCATATAATTAACATATTTTAAATAATTTATACTACCCATCTTATTTTCTAGTCCTTTAACCATCCTATCTAGAAAATAAATAATTACCGGAATAACACTAAATAAAATATGCATAGCATTAAAAATAGGATAAGCCATTATTTGATAAGTTATTAAATATAACACCTTAACATCATTGTGTTTAACATAATAAAAAATAAGAAAACAAATCAAACCTAAAATAAAAATTGTTCCTAAATTAAAGAAACTATTCTTACTCCCAAAAGAGAAAAGTCCTAAAAAAGTATAATTAATAAATTCATATAAAGAGTTATTTATAGCTAAATATAGTCCTATTAAAACACATGGTATTAAAAAAACACTTACTCTTTTTAAAATCTTCTTAGGCTTTTTTATATAAATAATACTAGGTATACATAGTATTATAAAAGACTGTTTAGTAAGAAAAATAAGTCCTAAAAGAATCCCTATTAAAAAGTCTTTATCTTCATCTAAATTTAAAAGAATTAATAAAAGAAAAACTATTAAAAAATTATAACTAGGTCTTAAAATAAAACTTATTAAAACTATACTAGGTATAAAACTCTTAGGATATTTTTTATATATAAAATAATACATACTACTAAGTAATACTGTGTTAGTAAGATTAAAAATAAGAAAGTTATTACCAAGTAACTTCATTACGATACTACATATTAAAGGATATAATGGCGTTATTACCATATTAAAATCTTTATAAATAGTAAGATTACTGGCTATATTATAAGAAAATCCATAGTTCCATATCAAATCATTATCAGCATTACTAAAATTAACTAGAACTCCTACATATATAAATATTATTATTAAAATTAAGATATCTTTTTTATGTTTTTTCATAATTACTCCTACTTTTATATTACCATAAGATATAACTTTTTTATATTATCTTTTATGTATGGTTACTTCCCACCCCACCCACCTTAGGGTATAATTTACATATTGACAATACTAGTTAATACCTTTAGAATAGCTAGTACTTAAAAAAGAGGGGGATTAACATGAAAAAACATGAAGAAATAGAAATGAAGATTTATGAGCTTTTAGGAGTTAAATATTTCAAAAAATTAGCAATAAGTCTAGTAGATATTACCATTTTACCAATTACTTTAAAAGCATATAAAGGTTTATCACTTAAAGAAAGAGTATTTAAAATTAATCATGTAAAAAATAATTATTTTATCGGTAAAATTAATAGTATGGAAGATGTTGAAAATTTTAAACATAGTATTATTATTAACTCACGTATTCATATTTTTGCTTTAGCAGTTCTTTTCGCTCTTCCACATAAAGTTCTAATTAATACTATACTTTTTAACATTATTTTTACTATTTTAAATTGTTATTGTCTTATGTTACAAAGATATAATTGGATAAGAATTAACGAAACAGTTCGTAAAATGACACCTAGATATGAAAGACAAAAAGCTAAAATTATCGATGAATTACAGGAAGTAGAAAGTAAATTACCGGAACCTTCTTATAAGATAATTGATAAAGAAGACAAAGAAAAAGATATTAGCTTTGAGGAATTAATTTCCAACGCTAGTATGGAAGAATTAAAAAGGTATCAACATTGTTTATTATTTTTAAAACACGAAAGCGACCGTATTAAAAAAAGTATAGATTGCCATGAAGAACCTAATATAAAGTTAACTGCTCCATTTTCTAAAGAAAAAACTTTAAAATTAGAAATTGGTAGTCGTAGGAGTAATGAAAAGGATAACAATTAGTTTATTCTTCAAAACCAACCAAAGTTATCCTAGCATAACCATTACCAGAGTTACCGGTAATCATAGAATTATCATTGTAAGAAGGCATACCTACGTATCCTTCTTTTTTATCTGTCCATTTATATCCTTCACCGTCAATCATTACGGTATTTTTAAAATAAAGTCTCGAATAATGAATACTTTGACCAGTATGAATTATGTTATCTTCTGTACTTTCTTCTTTTATAGCATTACAGCCGTTGTGTCCGGAAATAAATGAAGAACCACCTACTCCACCAGTCCAAGAATTAGAAGCACCACCATAGTAACCGCCGCCTCCGCCATTTGTAACATGACTGCCGCCAATTCCAAAATAACTACCAGAAGTTTGAGATGATTGTAATAAAACTGGTGCTTTATCTACTCCACTGGTTCCAATATAGGATAATAAACCGCCAGCTGAACCACCGATTGCATAATAATACGAACTATCAAGAAAATTAGCTCCGCCGCCACCACCTGCAATCATGATTCTTGTTTTTAATGAATCAAAATCATTCCAATTAGATTTAATTATTCTAATATCAGTAGCACCACCACCGCCACAAAAATAACGTCCTGGCCACTGGTCATGATTATCTACTGAACCACCACCATTATATGCATAACCACTTGGGCCAGTGGTTCCTTCCTTGCAAATATTTGTAGCCCCAACATATACATATAAATTATTATTTTTATTTAAATAGATATTACCACTTACATAACCTCCATTGCCACCATGATAAGTCTCATCATAAGAAGCACCGCTTGCTCCCCAAAGTTCTACCTTATAAATACCAGAAACTGGCACACTAAACTCCTGAACATCACCTATATAATCATAATCAAAAACAGTTGGCCTAGAATAAAAATACAAATTACATTTCACTTTTTTATTTAAATTACTTATTAATAAGCCCCAGTTATCGTTGTCCCATGAAACCTTTACATTTTCATCATCACAGACAGCTTTCTGAAACTTTGCACTTTCTTTTGGAGGAATTTGTTCATTTAACTCGTCATTTATATATATTCCTATAATATTATCTGTTGATAAATATTCTTTCTTATTATCAAAATATACGAAAACAGAAATTATTAAAATAAATATTATAATTAAATAAAAACATCTCTTTTTCATATCAAAACCTCTTAAAAGTACGTAATTACGCTTTCATAGAGCTAAATACTCTATGAAAAATAGGCGTTGAAGTAAGTATTCACCTGAGTTTATAAAAAAATGACTATGAATTTTGACCATAATAATGATTCCTTTTCTGACCATAAAAGGAACTCTAAAAGCCTATAAATACTAGATTTTACTTAATTTTGGTTGACCATAAAATTGACCACAATTAATAATAAAAAACACCTTTTAAAAGCCTAAAATATATGGTATAGTTAATATATAAATTAAAAATAGACGACAATTTTAGGCTTTCATAGAGTATTTAGTTCTATGAAATTTAAGAATTTTAAGTTTAAAATATAGACACTGTGCATATTATAAAAAGGGCTTATTCAATTAAGAATAGGTCCTTTATTCATCGATACTTACTAAAGTTATTCTGGCATAACCATTACCTTTTTTGGCACAATAACTTGTTGGCGTTTCGTTAGCACAAGTAGTTGATACAGTTTTGGTACTTTCCTCACTAGATTCTTCACAGTTATAACAATACATAACTTTATTTTTCAAGAGAGAATTTCCTATGTAACCAGAACCACCACCTCCGCCACCTGCAAAGTCAGATGCGCCACCACCATAATATCCAATGCCTCCCTGACCACCACCAGAACCAGAAGAACCACCGGAAGTATATCCGCCAACGCCAAAAGTTCCATCATAAATATTTGCGGTGCCACTTCTACTATCAATGGTTGTCGATTTACCACCATTTTGTTGATTTCCTCCAGATGCCGGTGGAGAAACAGACGTCCAATCTAATTTATCATTCTTTAAATATCCTACATTTCCTGAATTGCCAATATAGCCACCACCGGAACCGCCATATCCATTTGTCCATTCTGTTCCGCCTCCGCCACCAGCTACAATTAAAATTTTATTTAAGTTATTTTCAAATTCACTCAGTTTCCCAGAATCCATTAAAATATATGAAGCTCCGCCTCCACCTGGAGCCGTGCCAGTACTTTTTTTATTTTCTGCAATTTTACCAACTGTAATAAATACACTATCATTAATTAATAATTTTATATTTCCTACAGAGTAACCACCATTCCCCCCTTCTAAGCTATCCCAATCTCCACCCTGTGCTCCCCATGTTTCTAACTTATACGTTCCAGAAACTGGGGCTGTAAAAGTTTGTTCATCTCCTGTATAATCAAAGTTAAAAGTAGTTTTTTCAGAATAAGTAACAAAATATAAATTACACTTTACCTTTTTGCTAAAATTACTTATTAATAACCCCCAATTATCTACATCCCAATAATAATCAACATCATCATCACATACAGCCTTAGAAAATACAACGTCATCTTTAGAAGGCATCTTGTCCACATATTCTTTATTTACATATACCGCTAAAATATCATTTGACGATAAATATTTTCTTTTTGCATTAAATGATATAAAACCTAAACTAATTACAATTAATGTAAATATAAAACAAATTTTCAATCTTTTCATAGTCATACCTCTAAAAAGCCCGTAATTACGGCTTCGTAGAGTTTGCAACTCTATGAAAAATGACTCACTAAGCCAGTGTTCACCTAGGTTTATAAATTGTTGACTAGAAATTTTGACTACAATGATAATACAATTCTTGACTGCTAAATATCTTGCAAAGTATTATAATTACTAGCTTTAGAGAAAAATTATTTGACCATAATTTTGACTAAAATAGAAATCAATTTAGGCTTTAAACCTAAGAAAAACTGTGTTATAGTTAATATATAAATTAAAAATAAGTGCCTAAAATACGCTTTCATAGAGTTGCAAACTCTATGAAAAAGACAATAAAAACAAACAATTTAAGCAGTGGAAATATCAAAAAATTGACATTTATGAACCAAAAAAGAATGGCAAATGCCACTCAATTTATATTTGTAAAAATTGTTATTTAATTATTTTTGTTCTTCCATCTCTGATTTTATTTGTTTTAAAAAGTTATCATAATCCTTCATCTTATTGTCAAGACGATCTTGACATAATTTAAAAACATTTACTAAGCCAGTTACATCATCAGTCTTTTGTGCTTTATAAAGTGATGATTTATATTCTTTTTCGTACATATTATCAATAGCAATTAAATCAACATTTGATTCTAAGCATTGCTTTAATATAATAAACCTTCCAATTCTTCCGTTACCATCTTGAAAAGGATGTATCTTTTCGAATCTATAATGAAATTTTGCTATATCTTCTATAGTAGGATTAGTAATTTCTTTCCAATCAAGAAGTAAGTTAAACATTAAATTATCGACTTCATTTGGATATGCCAACTTCAAATCGACATTACGCAATTTATTTTCATATTGCTTCCAACAACCTGTATTGTGTATTTCTTCATCAACTGTATCTTTTTTTAATTCTCTTTGCCAATCAAAAAGCATAAATTTATCTAATGGCTTATCACAATCATTAATTACTTTATCAAAAACATTCAATGAATTTCTAGTTTCAACTACATCATCCAAAAAGTGTTCGCCAGTAACTTTCTTATCAAACAATAGCTTTTCTAAATTTTCTTTACTAAAAGTACTTCCTTCTAAAATATTAGAATTATACAGAAAATAAATTTTAAAATCGTCATAAAAATAATTTTTAATTTTAGATATTTTTTGCATTTCTTTTGAATTTATTTTCATGTCAGACACTCCATTCATACATCAGTTAAGAGTATTGTAACATAGCAAAATACTTTTTTATATTCAAATAATTATTCATTTATACCAATCAACGTTATCCTAGCATAACCATTTTCTTTTTTAGCACAGTAACTGGTTGGTATTTCTTCACTACCTATTGTTGATATGGTTTTAGTATTTTCTTCATTAGATTCTTTACAATTATAACAATACATAGATTTATTTTTTAATGATGAATTAGCAATATAGCCGGAACCACCTGCACCTGAACCTATATTTGCACCAGAACCACCGTAATATCCAGCACCACCACCAGAACCAGAACCATTATGAAATTGTGTAGTCGAAGAATTACCACCTTGACCAAAAGAACCACAATCAGAAGATAAATTATTGCAACCAGCTTTACTCTGAGAACCACCATTAGATACTCTTGCACTATGATTATCTTTCAACAAATTAGTCGGACCGCTTCCAATATATCCACCGGCAGTACCGCCAATGCCACCATTAACATCATTGGTATAATTACCGCCTCCTCCGCCACCAGAAACTATTAATAAATTAGAAATATCATTTTCAAAAGTATTTAATAATCCTGATTTATTGGCAATGTGTGTAGCACCTCCACCACCAGCGGCCCTTGAATATTCGTAATTATAAGCTTTAGCAGAACCACCACCATTATAGCCAACATCACATTCAGAATCTGATAAACAATTCTCGCCAACAGACCCAACATTAATATAAACAGTTTGGTTACTATCTAAATAAATATTTCCAGAGGAATATCCTCCATATCCGCCAACAAATTTTTCAGTAGCATCACCGCCTTGTGCTCCCCATGTCTCTAACCTATATGTCCCTGAAACCGTTGCAGTAAAAGTTTGTTCATCACCGGTATAATCAAAATTAAATACTAAATTTCCTTCATAATTAAAATTAATTGGTTTACCAATTACAACTATTTTTGAATTAAAAGTTTTAATTTCATTATTCAAATCTTCCAAGGTAGTGTCATAATCTATCCATAGTCTTAAAGAATATTCTGGCTTTCGTTTGATTTTAAAATACCTGTAATAAGTTTACGACTTTCTATACTACTAGAGTTAGCTTTATCTGTGGATTCAAAATTACCAAGTAAATTTATTTCTCTAATATCATTATTTTCTAACATAACATCTATAAATTTACTTGATAAAGTAGAATCTTTTAAGACTTCTAAATTAACCGAATACTCTGCCGTTATATCACAAGTATTAGTAACTGTAAAAGTAAAAGGAGTTAATTTCTTTCCCTTATCATTACTTATTGGATAAGCATTCTCTAAAGAAATACTATTTGCTTGATTACTTATAGATAAATCAAAACACTTAGATTCCGCTACATTAGTAGTATCTTGACTAACACTTATATTCCACAAAGAATAAGAAAATCCTATTCCTAATAATATAACTAATACTAAAGATACACTTATAAAAACTATACTCTTCTTCACTAGACATCCCTACTTTCTTAATCATTATAGCACAAATGTCGTATTTTTGTATATTTAACTTAAAGAATAATTTATAATGGGAAAATTATCTTGGTGATTACAAGTGCTATATACATTAAATGAAAGACTAAGAGATTTAAGAGATGATAATAATCTTAAACAAATAGAAATGGCTAAAATACTAGGTATAACCCAAGCCAACTACTCGAGATGGGAAACCGGTAAAGAATTAATTCCCTTAGAGAAATTAAATATCCTATGTAATTATTTTCATATAACAATGGATTATATAATTGGTATATCTAAGAATAAAGAATGTTTAAAAGAATATAATTTTAATAATAAAACTATTGGTAATAACTTAAAAACATTTAGAAAGAATAATAATATTACCCAGGTAGAACTAGCAAACTTTTTAAATACCACTCACTCTACTATCAGTGCTTATGAAAAAGGTAAAACCACATTACTTACAGCCTTTGCTCTGCAAATAGTATATAAATATAATATATCTCTAGACTGGTTAATTGGTCGTTTTAATTAATCCCCTTAAGGGTGGGTGGGTGGGAAGTAACACTAAATCTATAATATTTATAAAATAATAGTATCTTTTTAAATAAGCCTATGTTATTATGAAAATGTAAGTAGATAATACTTACAGGGAGGAAATAAAATGGTTAACAAAAACAAAAGTATATTAGAAAGTCAAAAAGAATTATATCAAGATTTAAAACAATATGAACCGTTATTATCTAAAGAATATTATGAATATTTAGAAAGTTTACTTGCTCTAGAAATATCGGCTTTTAATAAAGAATTTAATAATGATAGTAGAGAAATCTTAAGAAAAATAGAATTATATAAAAGAATAGTAATTTATAATATTTGTAATCATACTAAGAATTTACTTCTAAATAATAGTAATGGTATTGAAATAAGTACTGTTGAAAACTACGAACACCCGGTTGAATTTAGTATTTTTGGAAAAATGAATGGCAAAAGTATAAATAGTTTTCGCTTTAATATTGAAGAAGATAGTCCTTTATATATTGGGGATGCTATCATCTATTCTAGTGATCCTAACAGCATTTTAAGACAAGAAGAAATAAAGAGATTAACGAAAGAATACGAGGCTAAGTTTAAACAAGATAATCCGCATGCGCATCATGATGGTGTTAAAAGATTTCAAGATGAAAACGGTTCTAGATGGGAAACTAGCCGTCAAGCTGACTTAGAAATAATAAATAAGAAATTAAATGGTTTAAGGAATTTCTCTTTAGATAATACGACTAATGAATTAATTGCGGCTCAAAATTATTTGGCTGGTCTTATTTTAGATGATATGCATTTAAAAGATGAAGATTTTACTTCTTCTTACCAACATGGTTTGGAAAAAACACTTGTTCGTAAATATCCTGGTATGAGTGTTAAACATAATGTTAAAAACCTATAAAATATTTTAACTGTTAGAGAGTTCTAACAGTTTTTTAATCTTAAAAAGCCCCTATTTCTAGGAACTTCTAAATTTATATTATTAGATTTATTGTTTACTAGCCTTTTTATATTTGCCTAAGACTCTTTTGATAGCGACTGTAGGTTTTACTTTTTTAGCAAGAATATCACATTCTTTGCTACCACTTAAATAAGAATTTAAAAGATGCTTATCACTATAATCACATATTTCTATTAAAGTATCATTATCTATTTCTTTAAATTTTTCTTTGGGAATTAAAGAAACTTCAAAGGCTAAATCTGGACGTCGATTAATAAAATCAAGAATTTTTGGTAAACTCTCTGCAGTCTCATAATGCGCAGCAATGACCGTACTCATGTAATCATCAATATATGGCATTTTTTCATCGGGAAATATTGTCAACATCAAATCATAATTATGGATGCAATTACTAAATCCTTGGGTTTGCATTAAGTTGTTTAATCTATCTTTGTTAGCATTAGATATTCCTTCATCATTAAAACGGCTTATCATAAGTAATTGTTCGGCTGAGGCTAGCAAGTAAGTTTCATCACTAAAAGCATCTAAATGTTTTTTGGAAAAAACACCTATTATAGAGCTATAATGGTTACTTTTATAGATTTGGGCAATCACTTCATGCTTGATTTCTAGTATTTTTTTAAATCTCAATATATATTCTTCTCTTTTAGGCGGTAATATACCTTCTATATTTTTATGAAAAAATGTAAAGACAAAACCGCATTCTTTTAGAAGGTCAATATATTCTTTTCTAGCAAATTTTGACGATATTGATTTATCTAAATAGCTAAGATTAATTTTACCGTAGTCGCCGTTAAAGTTAATATCGGCTTTCATTAAGTCTTGTAATAGTTCTACATTGTCATAGTATAGAGCCGTATAATACAAAGCCAAAGATATTCTAACTTTTTTATTTTCTTTTTCATCTACTATTGGTAACAAAGTATAAATTATATTACCATTAGGATCTTTTTGTAAATTTTTAAAATTAGCATTAATTAAGTCAGTTAATACCGCCGCCATTTTTTTATCCGTGGTATCTTCTCTATCCTTATCTAATTTAATATTTTCTTTTACAGATGTCTTAATTTCATTTAGTGTGTTTAAAACATAAATATTAATAAAATCATCTTTATTTAGTGTATCCATGAATCCTCCCTGATTATATAGTTAAATCATTAACTAAAAATACAATATTTATTGTATTTAAATATCAATATTTTTACAAGAAGAAAGTAGAAATATTTAACCCTTTTAATGTGATAATTGTTATAATAAATTTAAAGTTAGGAGAATAAATATGCAAAGATATATATCTAAATATGATGATAACGAATATACCCATCTTTTAAAACTTTTAAAATCTTTAGGAGGTTCTAATTTAAAATATAAGTGGTTAATAAG
>CAKOSN010000012.1 GCA_934102255.1 uncultured Bacilli bacterium
AACCATATTATCATAAAATCAAGATATATTATAACTCAATTTGGAGCAAAAATCTCCACACTTATTCTACACTAACTATGGCTTAATTATGCATAATAGCTGAATTAGTGGAAAATTATATATTTTGACTAATTTTTTGAACTTAAACTTATATAATTTATATGATTAATATATTTTAAATTCAACAATCTGTATTAAAAAAGAAGGTTACCCTTCTTACATCATTCCACATTTATTATCATAAACATTGCAACAAGTATCTTCTTCACAACAAGTATACATTGGTACATAAGTATGATGAATAATGTGATGATTCATAATTTTAGTATTTACTGGCACAATATGTTTAACCTCGTGATGAATTTCTCTGTGGCAGCATCTTTCTAGTGGACATTCATAAACAGGAGCCATATTACAACCATTCATACCCACGTCCATAAAATCAGCATTATTTGCTTCCATTCCCATTTTATTTGTATTCATTTTATCTGGTTGGACTCCACCCATATCAAAACAACGGTTTCTTATCATAAAAAACAATCCTTTCTAATGTAGTGTATGATTATTTTTTTCTTATTACTGGATAATTGTCCCATTTTTATTATATTCTTTATTAACCATTGTGATTTTTAAAATTAAAAAAGAAGATATTACTCTTCTTTAGAATGGCATTTTAAAGTTGCCACTAGCCATTTGTTTCATCATTTTTTGCATAGTTTCAAATTGTTTAAGGAGGCGGTTTACTTCTTCAACACTTCTGCCACAACCTTCAGCAATACGACATTTTCTAGAGGCCTTTAAGATTTCAGGATGTTTTCTTTCTTCTTTTGTCATTGATAAAACGATTGCTTCAACATGTGCCATGTCTTTAGGGTCAATATTAATATTATTAAGACCAATTTGTCTAGCTTGAGGAAGCAATTTTAAGAATTTATCTAAAGGTCCAAGCTTTTTAATTTGTTTTAAATTTTTTAAGAAATCATCAAGGTCATACTCACCTTTTTTCATTTTAGCAGCTTGTTCTTCAACTTCATCAGCATCAATTACCGATTCAACTTTTTCAGCAATCGCCATAATATCGCCCATATCTAGGATACGTTCAGCCATACGTTCTGGGTCGAAAGCCATTAAACCGTCTAATTTTTCACTATCACCAATAAATTTAATTGGGACATGAGTTAAGTGTCTTACGGATAAGGCAACACCACCCTTAGTATTACCGTCCATTTTAGTTAAGATGCAACCGGTTAAATTTAGTTTATCATTAAATCCATTAATTACGTTGATAGCATCTTGTCCCATCATAGCATCAATTACTAAGATTTCTTCATCAGGATGGGCTAAATCTTCAACATCTTTTAATTCATCCATTAAGGCATCATCAATATGAAGACGGCCGGCAGTATCGATGATAACATAATCGTTACCATTGGTTTTAGCATACTCTAGGGCATCTGTAACAATTTCAGTAACTTTTTTCTTATCTTCACTAAAAACAGGAATATTTAATTCTTTACCAACAGTTTTTAATTGGTCAATAGCAGCTGGTCTATAGATATCGCAAGCTACTAGTAAAGGTTTCTTAGCTTCTTTTTTTCTTAAATAATTAGCAAGTTTACCACTAGTTGTTGTTTTACCACTACCTTGAAGACCAACAAGCATTAAAATAGTTGGATTACCAGTTACACATAAAGGCGCTACTTCACCACCTAAAAGCTCTACAACTTCATCCTTAACAATCTTAATAAATAACTCATCAGGTTTTAAAGATTTATCTACTTCTTGACCTAAGGCTTTCTCTTTAACATTATTAATAAATTCTTTTACTACTGTATAGTTAACATCGGCTTCTAATAGAGCCATTCTAATTTCTCTTACAGCATCATTTATATTTTCTTCTGTAATACGACCCATGCCTTTAATATTTCTAATGGCATTTGTAAGTCTATCACCCATATATTCAAACATTTTCTTATCACCTAGTTAATTGTATCAAATATAGGAAAAAATGTCTTTATTTTCTCCATATTTATCGTAAAAAAATGACTATTTCTAGCCATTTTCTTTAATTTTTTTGATTTTTTTCTAATTTTATTTATTTTAGATTATGTTTTTATTTCAAATTTTATTTTTACCATTTTAATTTTATAGTTATTATTTTTCACTATTTAAAATTCTTAGTAATTCTTCATGAGTAGTCTGTTTTACAAGATGAGCAAAATTATCATAATAAGAATTATTTGTTTGACCAGCAAGAAAATAAGCAACCCCTTCAAAGAGATCATCATTTGGGTAATTGCAATTACAAGATATTGAATGAATCATGTGAACTAATTCATGAATGATAACCTTGTTATACTCTTCTATTTTCTCATCTTTATGACTAGTAAATTGCCAATCGGTATAATCAAGATATACAATGTTTTTTCTATCATCTTCAATAAAGCCTGTTACATTATTATTCATGGGATAATTTAAATACTCTTCAAATTCTCTTTGAAAATCTTTAATATTTAATACTTTTACTGTTATATTTTGCTTTGACTTTAGTTTGAAGAAATCAAGTATCTTTTTAACATTATTATTTAAAATTTTAAAAACATAATCATCATTACAGTTAATTTGCATAAATTACTCACCTCAAGTAGTACGAAAATATCTTTTATGAATTTTATTTACTTGCTAATTTATAAGGATTTTCAAGTGTTCCATTACCGTCTACAATAACATTTTTATCTAAAGATATAACTGGTTTTAAACCTAAGTTAGAAGTAACTTTACTATCAGCTACTACTTTTCCTTCTGTAGTAACAGAGAAATTATCAACAACATTATAATTATAAACTACTTGACTACCACTAAGAGTGTAAAAACCTACATTATCTTCTTTATTATTTAAATAATAATTATCATAAGTAGTATTGCTAGAAGAGCCAGTATATCTTACTTCATCAATATTAATAAGTCCAACTTTGTTTTCTTCTATAGTACCACTGCATTTCAAACTAGGGGTATTATCATTTAAAATTCTTTGATATGAGTTAAAGAATTTACCATCGATTGTTTCTAAGTAATAAGCATTTTCATTACAAAATTTACTGGTTACAATATAATTATCTATATTACTTAAATTAGAACTATACCAGCTATTTAACTTTTCTAAAGCTGTACTTTTACTTAAAAGGGCATTATTTCCATATTCTTGGTTGTCAATTTTACTACGAAAAGCACTAGTTAAAGCATTGTTATTGCTAATAAGTCTTACACTTCCATCGCCATTAATACGCATTATTCTAAATAAAATATTATTTAAAGATACGTAATTATTATTAACATCACCTCTAAAAATATAAGATAAGCCATCATCATCTTCACTCATAAATAAACCGCTTTCAGTAAAATTATTTAGATAATCACCCTCAATGGCTTTATTTACTTCATTAGTTTCTAAGATAATATCTTTAAAAGTTTTTTGCTCTTTTTTTCTTATTTCTTTATAAGTCATGATGTTAGCACTCATCCCATAAGTATCATTATCACCTAAGTTAGTAATAACGATATCATAAGTTAAAGTTTCTTTAACATCTATTTCTTTAGTTTTTAAGATTTCGGTATCCATATTACCAAGATAATCTTGGTAAACAATCATACCGTCTTTATCAACTAGTTTAACTTCCATTTTATCATTATGCTTATTGATATCCATTAAAGAAATACTTACAAAAGTGGCACTATTTGACACATTAGTTATAGTTAAGTGCTTTACTATACTTTCTTTATTTCCTAAATAATTAGTTTCAAAATAATTACCGTCTTTATAATTAATACTAAAAGTTTCATCAGCCAAAATTAAAGAAGAATCTGGTACTTCTTCTTTAGTATTATAAACGTAGGCACGGGAGACGCAAAAACCTGATAACATTATTACCAATGCAATAATAACTATACCGATTTTTGTACTTATCCTCTTCATAACTTACCCCGACCATTTCCATAACTAAAGTATAACAATTTACTTAAAATAAATCAATCAATTTTCTAATTTCTTACAAATTTTTTCATGTTTTTTCCTAAGTTTACATTTTATTTTAAGGTTTAAGACGTTTCAAACTTAAATTTACTATAAATAAATTTTTGGAGTAAGAAAAAAAGCAGATTACATTTTCAAAAATCTACCTTTAATCTTATTTATTTTATAGAATTAATAACTAATTATTCATGTATTTTTGCATTGTTTTAAATTCAGGGTTAGTTTCTAAATCAGTATCAGCTAAAGACTTAAATAGTTGTTTTTGTTCTCTATCTAATTTTGTAGGTATCATAACATTAATGATAACATACATATCGCCTTTGCGACCGGTGTTTGGATTGGCAACGCCTTTACCTTTAATACGCATCTTAGTGTCATTTTGAGTACCCGCATCTATTTGTAAAACTAAGTTACCATAAATAGTTGGGATTTCCTTTTTGCATCCTAAAACGGCTTCGGTAATAGTAATAGGTAAATCCATATAAATATCATTTTCTTCACGTTTAAAGATTGGATGTTCTTTAACGACAAATTCAATGTAGATATCACCGTTTGGACCGCCATTAGTACCACTTGAACCTTTACCTGTAATTCTTAATTGTGTGCCATTATCAACACCGGCTGGAACTTCGACTTCAATATCTTTACGCGCTTGGCATTTACCTTCACCATGACATTTAGTACATGTTCTAGAAAATGTCTTACCGGTTCCTTCACAATCAGGACAAGTAGTTTCCGTTTGGAAAGTACCAAACATTGTTCTTTGGGCTTGAGTTACTCTACCACGGCCATTACAAGTTGAACATTTTTTACTATCGAAACCACCTTCACCGTTACATTCATCACATTTTTCGTTTAAGTTAACGTTAATAGTTTTGTGAGTTCCAAAAACAGCTTCTTCAAATGTTAAATTGATTCTTACTAAAGAGTCTTCACCCTTAGTTGCTCTAGCACCACGACTTCTTGAACCGCTAAAGCCACCGAAAGAGCCACCAAAGGCACCGCCGAATAAATCACGGAAGATATCATCAGTATCAAATGATGAGAAACCACCACCAAAACCGCCAAAACCACCTTGACCAGCACCGGCACCACCGTTTTCAAAAGCAGCTGAACCAAATTGGTCGTAAGTTTTACGTTTTTCAGCATCACCTAAAATGGAATATGCTTCTCCTATTTCCTTAAATTTTTCTTCAGCTCCGGGTTCTTTATTGATATCTGGATGATATTTTTTAGCAAGTTTACGGAAAGCTGACTTAATTTCATCCTGAGTAGCAGTTTTACTAACCCCTAAAATCTCATAATAATCTTTATTACTTGCTGCCATTATTAATCATTTCCTCTCTTAATTTTTTTGCCATAGTTAATCTATCTTTAAACATCTTTACAGCATCGTCTATAACAGTGGTTTTGCGCATATCAATACCACATTTAGCTAAAATATTTAATGGATAGTCAGAACCACCCGACTTTAAGAAATTCAAGTAATTTTCTAAAGCGCCTTCTTTATTATTTAAAATATCATTAGCAATTTTTATAGCGCAGCTAAATCCGGTTGCATATTTATAAACATAAAATGGAGTATAAAAATGAGGAATTCTTGACCATTCATAGCCTATTTCTTCATCATTAACTATATTTTTATAATATAACTTATTTAAATTATAATAAGTTTCATATAATTTTTCAGTAGTCAATGGTACTTCATCTTTATCCATTTCATGAACTAAATATTCAAATTCAGCAAATTGGGTTTGACGATAAACAGTTGCTCTAAATTCATCTAGGAATTTAGTTATATAGAATAATTTTTCTTCATTAGTTTTAGCATTCTTAATCATGTATTCATTAAGTAAAACTTCATTTACAGTAGATGCTATTTCAGCTAAAAATATTGGATAGCTACTATTAGTATATGTTTGGTTTTTATCTGAATAGTAAGAATGCATAGCATGACCTAATTCATGGATTACAGTCGAAACAGAAGTATAATCTCCTTCAAAGTTTACAGAAACATAAGGAGTTATGCCATAAACGCCCCACTCGTAAGCGCCACTTCTTTTACCGTCATTAGGATACTTATCAATAGAACGGTTATTAAACATCTTAGAAATATCTTCTATATAAGTTTTACCAAGAGGTTTTAAAGCTTCTAAAATGGTATCTCTGGCTTCATCAAAAGTATATTTTTTGCTCTTAATATTACACAATTCTACATAAACATCATACATGTGTAACTCATCGTAGCCTAGAAACTCGCGGCGAAAATCTAAATAATCATATAAAGAGCCTAAGTTTTTATGAATAGCCCCTATTAAGTTTAGATAAACTTCTTTATCAATATTATCTTCATAAAGGCTGTATTCCATACTTGATGAAAAGTTTCTAATTTTAGCAATCAAATTATCTTCCTTAACTTGGCTTTTATAAAGGGATGCTAAAGTATTCTTATGGTCTTCATAAAAGGTATAATACTTTTTAAAGGCATCTTTACGTACTTCTCTATCTTTATCAATCATAAAGTTAGAATAGTTACTATGATTTAAAGGTACTTTTTTACCGTCTTTTACGACATCAGCAAATTTAACATCAGCATTATCTAAATTGCCAAAAGCATCATCGCCTGTACCTAAAATGGTTTCAAAACTAGCAATTATTTGCTCTTCTTTTTCACTTAAAGTACATTTTTTATAGCGATATAAACATTCTAAGCCGAAGGCATATTCTTCTAACTTAGCATTTTTCTTAATAAGCTCTTTTATAGTTTCATAATCAGTGCTTAGTAACTCATTTTTAGTGAATGCCAATTCTTGTGTAACTTTTGTAAGTAAGCTTTCAGCTTTCTCTTTATATTTTTTACCTTCGGTAGCATTGGCATCTTGATAATGATATAGATAAGAATATTTATAAATTTTACCTAGAAAAATAGATAATTCATCATTAGTCTTTAAATACGTATATAGTGTATTTTCATCATCTAAAATATGGCCTTTCATGGCTTTTATTGCCTCAATTTTAGCTAAAACCCCTTGATAGGCTTTATTATACTCAGTATCATTTTTAAATATTTTGGTTAAATCCCATGTATCTTCTTTGTTTATTTGGCTTCTTTCCATTCCTGTTCTCCTTATATCTGAAACTTAAATTTCTACATAACTAATTTTATATAATATTAAACTAATTATAACAATTTATATTTGTACTAATATTTAGTATTTAATCTTATAGTAGTAAAAGTTCTAGTCGCCTAGAACTTTTAAACTCTATTATTTATTATTTTTCTTCGTATTTAGCTTCTTTTACATCATCTTTAGAATCATTTGCTGTGTTATTTGTATCAGCACTATTAGCATTTTGATTTTGCTTTGCAGCTTCTTGATATACTTTTTCGGCATACTTCATAGCAACATCATTTAATTCTTTAGTCTTAGCTTTAATATCATCAACGTTATCAGAATTCATAACATTTCTTAATTCAGCAATTTTATCTTCTGCTGATTTCTTATCGTCATCAGATACTTTACCTTCTAAGTCTTTTAATGATTTTTCAGTTTGGAAGATAGCAGCATCAGCTTCGTTCTTAGCTTCGGCTAGAGATTTTCTCTTATCATCGGCTTCTTTATTAGCTTCAGCTTCTTTTCTCATCTTTTCAATTTCTTCATCACTTAAGTTAGTTGATGATGTAATTGTAATTGATTGTTCTTTATTAGTTCCTAAATCTTTGGCAGTTACATGAACGATACCGTTAGCATCAATATCAAATTTAACTTCGATTTGTGGAATACCACGAGGTGCAGCTGGAATACTATCTAGACGGAAGTTTCCTAAAGTCTTGTTATCTGAGGCCATTGGTCTTTCACCTTGTAATACATGAATATCTACAGCTGGTTGATTATCAACAGCAGTTGAGAATACTTGTGATTTACTTGTTGGGATAGTTGTATTTCTTGGAATTAAGACAGTCATAACATCACCCATAGTTTCGATACCTAGTGATAATGGTGTTACATCTAATAATACTAAGTCATCAACTTCACCAGTTAAGACACCACCTTGGATAGCAGCACCCATAGCAACAACTTCATCGGGGTTAACTTCTTTAGAAGGTTCTTTACCTAATTCTCTCTTAACTAATTCTTGGATATATGGAATTCTTGTTGAACCACCAACTAACAATACTTTATCAATATCATTTGCTGTAAGTTTAGCATCTTTAAGAGCTTTTCTAACGGCATCTAATGTAGAATCAAATAAGTCTTTATTTAAATCTTCAAATTTAGCACGGTTTAATGTTACATTTAAATGTAATGGACCTTCATCACTTTGAGCAATAAATGGAATTGAAATTTCAGCACTCATCATACCAGATAAGTCTTTTTTAGCTTTTTCAGCAGCATCTTTAATACGTTGCATTGCCATTTTATCTTTAGATAAGTCAATACCATTTTCTTTTTTGAATTCAGATACTAAGTAATCCATAATTCTTTGGTCGAAATCATCGCCACCTAAATGGTTATTACCAGCAGTTGATTTAACTTCGAAAACACCATCACCTAAATCTAGGATTGATACATCGAATGTACCACCACCTAAGTCGTATACAAGAACTGTATGAGTCTTTTCTTGTTTATCAATACCATAAGCAAGAGCAGCAGCTGTTGGTTCATTAATAATTCTTTCAACATCTAAACCAGCAATCTTACCGGCATTCTTAGTTGCTTGTCTTTGAGCATCATTAAAGTATGCAGGAACTGTAATAACAGCTTTAGTAACTTTTTCACCTAAGTAAGACTCAGCATCGCTCTTAAGTTTCATTAAAATCTTAGCAGAAATTTCTTCTGGTGAATACTTACGACCATTAATTTCAACTTTTTCATCAGTACCCATTTTTCTCTTGATACTTGAAACAGTATTTTTAACATTAGTAACGGCTTGACGTTTTGCAGTTTCACCTACTAATTCTTCATCGCCTTTAATAGCGAAAACACTTGGAGTTGTTCTATTACCTTCTGGATTAGTAATTACGTGAGGAACTCCACCCTCTAGCACAGCAACACAAGAGTTTGTTGTACCTAAATCTATACCTATAATTTTACTCATGATTAATCTCTCCTATTCATTAACTTTAACCATTGCTGGTCTTAATAATTTATCTTTATACATATAGCCTTTTTGTAAAACATCTAAGACAACGCCTTGTTCTTCTTCAATAATATTTTCAGTAAGAACGGCGTCCATAAACTTAGGGTCAAATGGTTTATGTAAACATTCTATTTCGGTAACACCGATATTTTTTAAAACGGTAAGCATGTTAGTATATATCATTTTATATCCTTCTAGATACTTATCATTTTCGCTATTATCCATAGCTATTGCTCGTTCAAAGTTATCAATAATTGGTAACAATGATTTAATCAAGTCAGCTCCTTCATACATTGCTCTTTTAGATAATTCATCTTCATATCTACGACGCATATTTTGGACTTCAGCTGACAAGCGAACAACTTTTTCGTTGCTAGTAGCAACCTCTTTTTTTAACTTCTCTAATTCTAAAGAATTTTTATTTTCTTTATTAAAGAAGGACTTCTTTTTTTCTTTATCTTTTGGTAGTTCCGGAGTTTCTTCTGTAGTTTTTTGTTCTTCTTGAGTAACTCCTGGTTCTACTTTTTTACTTTTTTCTTCTTCAGTCATTTTTTTCCTCATCATCATTTATATTTTCACTAATATATTGTAGTAAACCAACAACTTTATCATATTCCATTCGCTTAGGTCCAACTACCGCTATGGTACCTTCTTCCCCATCACGATGATATTTAGCTTTAACAATGGTAACATCTTTATCGAAATCATTTTCATCACCGATGTAAACATTGATTCCTGATTTATCAGAATACATGTTTCTTGCTACTAATTCTTTATCTTCTAATTTACTAGCAATTCTCTTTAGACTATTTGCATCTTCATATTCTGGTTGATTATAAAGGTTTGCTTTACCGCCAAAGTGAATATTAGCTGTATTCTTAGCAAAATCACTAAAAGCATCATAGAAAATATTATAAACTTGTTCGTACTGTAACATCTTCTTAGCAATAATAGGTTTAATTTCAAATTCTAACCTTTGCGATACTTCATCGATTGGTGTTCCTACTAACATTTTATTAATCATCTCGCCGGTCTTAACAATTTCACTAATATCAGTATCTGGTGATAAGACAAATTGCTTATTTTCAACAATTCCTTTATCAGTACATACTAATGCTACTATTTTGTTATCAGCAAGAGGAATAATATTAATTTGTTGTAGGGCATTATCTTTGGAACTACTACCCAATATTACCGAAGTATAATTAGTTATTTCACTTATTATATCAACACATTTATTTACAGCATCAGAAACAACTAAATTTTGATTTTGAAAGATTGTTTGTAATTTTAACATATCTTCGCCACTTAGTTCTTTAGGCTTCATTAAATATTCAACATAATATTTATAACCAGCCTCACTAGGTACTCTACCACTTGATATATGATTTTTCTCTATGTATCCTAATTGTTCTAAGTAAGCCATCTCATTTCTGATAGTGGCTGATGAACATTTGAATTTTTTACATAAAGATTTACTACCAACTGGTTTAGCATAAGATATATAATTTTCTACTATTTCTTTTAATAGTAAACTCTCTCGTTCACTCATATCATCACCTCAATTAGCTATAAGCTAATGTGTTTAGCACTTTTTCTTTTCAAATGCTAAAATCATTATATATTATATGTTAGCACTTGTCAATATATGAGTGCTAATTTTTAAAATTTTTTTTGAATTTAATGTCTCCTTATAAGTGTCCTAGAGGATTATTCATGCCTAAGATAATAGGAATAAATTATAATAATCTATTTGATTTTAAGCTTATTTTTTGTTTGATAATTTTTTATTTGCTACCTTTATTTTGTACTAAATTATAATTATTTATGTAATTAAGTGAAAAAAAGAAACTACTATTCTTCAGTAGCTTCTTCTTCATCTGTAACATTTAAATCAATATCTTCATTTGCAGAAGTATCAGTATTTTCTTCTAAAGTAATATCGTTGGTTTCGCTATTTTTTACTTCATCAGTTACATCATCACTCATTAATTTATCTTCTAATGCTTCACTAGCATCATCTTCAATAAATTCTTTTTCTAGTTCAAATTTAACATCAGAATATTGTTTAGCACCAGTACCTGCTGGAATTAATTTACCAATAATAACATTTTCTTTTAATCCTCTTAAGTGATCTACTTTACCTCTAATCGCAGCATCAGTAAGAACTCTTGTTGTTTCTTGGAAGGATGCAGCTGATAAGAAGGAATCAGTTTCTAATGATGCTTTAGTAATACCAAGCATAATTGGAAGTCCTGTTGCAGGAACACCACCAGTAAGTAATACTGGTTTATTAGCAGCAGCAAATTCATTTAGAGTTACTGATAAGCCAGCAACTAAGTTAGTATCGCCACCATCTAATACTTTCATCTTCGAAATCATACGACGTACGATAACTTCGATATGTTTATCGGAAACATCAACACCTTGTGATTTATATACTTTTTGAACTTCTTTAACAATATATTGTTGTGCAGTAATTGGGTCTGTTACAGCAAGTAATTCTTTTGGTGCAATAGAACCAGTTGTTAATGGGTCCCCGGCTTTAACAGTTTGACCTAATTCAACACATAATTTAGTATTGTAGTTTGTAATATGTTCTCTAGCTTCAACGTCATTTTCGATAACAATCTTAAATTTGAAGTTATTTTCTTCGATACTAGCAATCTTACCACCGATTTCAGCAATAGTTGCTTTACCTTTTGGATTTCTAGCTTCGAATAGTTCTTCTACTCTTGGAAGACCTTGAGTAATGTCGCCACCGGCAACACCACCTTCGTGGAATGTACGCATCGTTAACTGAGTACCTGGTTCACCGATTGATTGAGCAGCCATAATACCAACAGCCTCACCTGTTTCAACCATGTTACCAGTTGCAAGGTTACGACCATAACAATGTTGACATACACCGTTAACAGTATTACAAGTTAGAACACTTCTAATCTTAACGCTCTTAATACCAGCATTAATAATCTTATTAGCAATAGCTTCAGTAATATATTGATTTTTATCAATAATAACTTCCTTAGTTTCTGGATTAATTACTTTAGTTGCTGTATAACGACCAATAATTCTTTCGATTAATGGTTCAATCATTGTATTAGATCTTTCATCAATAAAGTCAGTAACTTCAACACCATTAATAGTGCCACAGTCTTCTTCTTTAACAACGATATCTTGAGCAACATCTACTAAACGACGAGTTAAGTAACCTGAATCGGCAGTTCTTAAGGCTGTATCAACGATACCTTTACGACCACCTCTGGTACCGATAAAGAACTCGGTTACATTACAACCTTCAATTAAGTTAGACTTAATTGGAATTTCAATAGTTTCACCAGTTGGTTTGGCAATTAAACCACGCATACCGGCAAGTTGGTTAAACTGGTTAGCAGAACCACGGGCACCAGAATTCATCATCATGAAGATTGGGTTCATGGTATTTTTCTTAGCAATAGTTTGTAATTCGTTAGAAATATCACTAGTTGCTTTAGCCCATAGGGCACAAACATTTTTATAACGTTCATCCTCAGTAATTAAACCTCTAGTGAACTCTTTATTAATCTTGTTAACTTTCTTTTGAGTTTCATCGATGATTTGTTGTTTATTATCTGATACGATAATATCATTCATGGAAATAGAAATACCAGCAACAGTTGAATATTTGAAACCTAAATCTTTTAATTTATCTAACATAACTGAAGTTTCAGTAGTTTTATAACGCTTAAAGACTTGGGCAATTAATTTACTTAATGTCTTCTTAACGAATGGTTCAGCAAGAGGCATTTTAGCAATTTCTGTTTTTAAATCAGTACCCATTGGCAAGAAATATCTATCTGGAGTAATGCCTGTAATATTAGCATCACTTGGTTCATTAACATATGGATAAGAATCTGGTAAAATTTCATTAAATTTAATTTTACCTACAGTAGTAACTAAATATTTATCTTTTTGTTCATCAGTAAATAATTTATGTGTAAAGCTTGCAACTGGAATAGCAATTCTGGTATGTAGAGAAATATCTTTTCTTTCATAAGCCATTAAAGCTTCATTACAGTTCTTATAAGCTTTACCTTCGTTTTCTAAGCCAGCTTCTTCGATAGATAGATAATAGTTACCTAAAATCATATCCTGTGAAGGAGTAACAATTGGTTTACCATCAGAAGGTTTTAAGATGTTATTAGCACCTAACATTAAGATTCTAGCTTCAGCTTTGGCTTCTTCTGATAATGGTACGTGTACAGCCATTTGGTCACCATCGAAATCGGCATTAAATGCAGCACATACAAGTGGATGCAAACGCATAGCTTTGCCACCAACTAATACTGGTTCGAAAGCTTGAATACCTAAACGGTGTAGTGTTGGAGCACGGTTTAGCATTACTGGATGTTCAGTAATTACATCTTCAACAACATCCCATACACATTCATCTTTATTATCAATTAATTTTTTAGCACCCTTAATATTGTGTGCAAGGCCTCTTTCAACTAGACCATGAATAACATGTGGTTTAAATAGCTCTAGAGCCATATCTTTAGGAAGACCACATTGATACATCTTTAATGATGGACCAACAACGATAACGGAACGACCAGAGTAATCTACACGTTTACCTAATAAGTTTTGACGGAAACGACCTTGTTTACCTTTTAACATACTAGATAATGACTTTAATGGACGATTACCAGCTGCTGTTACACTTCTACCATGACGACCATTATCAAATAATGAGTCAACAGCTTCTTGTAACATACGTTTTTCATTTTGAACAATGATAGTTGGTGCTCCTAATTCTAGTAATTTCTTTAAACGATTATTACGGTTAATAATACGACGATACAAATCATTTAAATCACTAGTAGCAAAACGACCACCGTCTAATTGAATCATTGGACGTAAATCTGGTGGAATAACAGGAAGCGCTGTTAGAATCATCCATTCAGGACGATTACCAGAGTCTTTGAAGGCTACTAAACAGTCAAGACGTTTAACTAAACGAATTCTCTTTTGACCAGTAGCACCATCTAATTCTTTTCTTAAATCTTCAATTTCTTTATCTAAATCCACTTCTTTTAGTAAAGTTTGGATAGCCTCAGCACCCATACCTACTTTGAAAGCATTACCATATTTTTCATAATATGCACGATATTCTTTATCAGATAAAGTTTGTTTCTTCTCCAAAGGAACATTTCCTGGGTCTAAAACAACATAAGAAACATAATATAATACTTCTTCTAAGTCTCTTGGTGACATATCAAGAACAAGTCCCATTTTAGAAGGAACACCTTTAAAGAACCAAATGTGTGAGCAAGGAGCAGCAAGTTCAATGTGTCCCATACGTTCACGACGTACTTTACTTGATGTTACTTCTACTCCACAACGGTCACATATAACGTTTTTATATCTTAAACGTTTATATTTACCACAAGCACATTCATAATCCTTAGTTGGTCCGAAGATTTTTTCACAGAACAAACCGTCTCTTTCTGGTTTCTGAGTACGATAGTTAATAGTTTCTGGTTTTTTTACTTCACCATAAGACCATTCACGGATTTTTTCAGGGGAGGCAATAGATACCTTAATACCTCTAAAATTATTTACATCCATCATATAATTTCATCCTCCTCTTCTTCTAGAATATTTCCGTCTTCTGGAAATTCTAAATTATCCAAATCATCATCTTCGTCTTCTTCATCGTCTAAATAATCATCATTAGGTTCTTCTGGTTTTGGTTCATTGTTAGGGTTTTCATTAACTTCATTAGTTAATTCCTTAATTTTTAAGGCATCAACTGGTTCATCATCGGATTCCATTTCTTTTAAGTCAACTAACTTATTATTTTGGTCTAAAATTTCAACATCTAAACCTAGAGCTTGGAATTCTTTAATTAATACTCTAAATGATTCTGGAATACCAGCTTCATCGATTGGTTTACCTTTAACTAATGATTCATAAACTTTAACACGGCCCATAACATCATCGGCTTTAATAGTCATCATTTCTTGTAGGACGTTAGCAGCACCATAAGCATATAGAGCCCAAACTTCCATTTCTCCGAATCTTTGACCACCAAATTGTGCTTTACCACCTAATGGTTGTTGAGTAACCATTGAGTAAGGTCCTGTACTTCTGGCATGAATCTTATCATCAACCATATGGTGTAGTTTTACCATATACATAACACCAACAGATACACGGTTTTCAAAGGCATCTCCAGTACGGCCATCATAAAGGACAGTCTTACCATCATGGTCAAGTCCTGCTTCTGCCATTTGTTCATAAATTTCATCTTGGTGGGCACCATCGAATACTGGTGTTGCATACTTAACGCCTAATTTTTTACCAGCTATACCTAAATGTAATTCTAAAATCTGACCGATATTCATACGTGAAGGAACACCTTGTGGGTTTAAGACGATATCTACTGGAGTACCATCTGGCATGTAAGGCATATCTTCTTCTGGTAAAATTAGAGAAATAACACCTTTATTGCCGTGACGACCAGACATCTTATCGCCGACTTGAATCTTACGTTTTTGAATAATATAAACACGAACTATTTTTGAAACACCTGCAGGTAGTTCATCAGAGTTTTCTTTAGTATAAACTTTGATATCATGAACAATACCACCAGCACCGTGTTCTACTTTTAATGAAGTATCTCTTACTTCACGAGTTTTTTCGCCGAAAATTGCATGTAACAATTTTTCTTCAGCAGTTAATTCTTGAACACCTTTTGGTGTAACCTTACCTACTAAGATATCACCGTCTTTAACTTCAGTACCGATACGAACAATACCATTAGCATCTAAGTTTTTACGAGCATCTTCACCAACATTTGGAATATCTCTAGTAATTTCCTCAGGTCCTAACTTAGTATCACGACATTCAATATCATAGTGTTCAATATGTAGTGATGTATAAACATCATCTTTAACTAATCTTTCATTTAATACAACAGCATCTTCATAGTTATAACCATTACAAGTCATAAATGCTACTAGCATGTTTTTACCTAGGGCAAGTTCACCATTTTTAGTTGATGGACCATCAGCGATAACTTCACCACGATGAACGCTATCACCCTTCTTAACGATTGGATGATGGTTAATAGTTGTAGCAGAGTTACTTCTTTCATAGTTTGCTAAATGATAAGTATCAGTGCCTTTAGCATTTTTAACGATAATCTTCTTACCATCAGCATAATCAACAACACCATCAGCTTTAGCAATAATTGTTGAACCAGAATCTCTAGCGGCAATGTATTCAACACCAGTACCAACGATAGGAGATTCACAAGTTAATAGTGGAACAGCTTGACGTTGCATGTTCGCACCCATCAAGGCTCTGTGGGCATCATCATGTTCTAAGAATGGGATGCAACTTGTTGTAATAGATACAATTTGACTTGGTGCAACATCGATAAAGTCAACGTCTTCACGTTTAACCATAACAGCTTCACCGTCTAAACGAGCGATTACTTTTTCATCTAAGATTTCATCATCATCACTCATGTTAATAGCAGCAGATGCAATATTATAATCTGCTTCTTCATCAGCAGTTAAATAAACGATTTCATCAGTTGCATGACAATTAACAACTTTACGATATGGAGTCATTAAGAAACCATATTCATTAATCTTCGCATAACTTGCTAAAGATGTAATTAAACCGATATTTTGACCTTCTGGAGATTCGATAGGACAAATTCTACCATAGTGACTTGAGTTAACATCACGAACATCCATACCAGCACGGTCTCTGGCAAGTCCACCTGGCCCTAAAGATGACAAACGTCTCTTATCAGTAAGTTCAGCGATTGGGTTAATTTGTTCCATGAATTTTGACAACTGAGAAGAACCAAAGAATTCTTTTAAAGCTGCTGTAACAGGTCTAATATTAATTAATGTTTTTGGTGTAATAGATTCAATTTCTTGGGTAGTCATACGTTCACGAATAACACGTTCCATGCGAGCCATACCAACATTGAATTGTTTTTGAACTAACTCACCTACTTGTCTTACACGACGGTTAGATAAGTTATCAATTTCATCATCACGACCAATGCCTTCTTGTAAGTCTAAGTAATAAGATACAGATGCATAAACATCAGAAATAGTTAAACGACGGCTATCGATAGTTGGGTCATTACCAATAATTTCAATAACTTTAGTTTCATCTTTCTTATTATAAACTTTAACAGTTTGAACTTTGTTATATTCATCTAACTCTTCATTAATCATTACTTCTTTTACGTTGTAACCATTATTAAATATTGGACGAACACTCTCTAAAACATCTTTAGTTACTAAAGTACCAGTACTAGCAACTACCTCGCCATTTTCATCTTTAATATCTTCAGCTAATGTACAACCGATTAAACGATCTAAAACATTTAGCTTACGATTTAATTTATAACGACCTACTTTTGCTAAGTCATATCTAAATTTATCGAAGAATCTAGTAATTAATTGGTTTTTAGCACTATCTAGTGTAGCTGGTTCACCTGGTCTTAATTTTTCATAAATTTCGATTAAGGCTTCATCAGTATTTTTCGTACTATCTTTTTCGATTGAATTCTTAATATAAGGATTTTCACCGAAAAGTCCTAAAATGTCTTCATCACTAGAAAGACCTAATGCTCTTAGGAAAGTCGTAATAGGTACTTTTCTTGTACGGTCAATACGTACATATAAAATATCTCTTGCATCAAGTTCATATTCTAACCAAGTTCCGTGATTAGGAATTAATTCTGATGTAATAACACGACGTCCGTTTTTATCTACTTCTTTTTTAAAGTAAATAGATGGACTACGTACTAATTGTGATACGATAACTCTTTCTGCGCCATTGATAATAAATGTACCAGCATCTGTCATCATAGGGATATCGCCTAGGAATATTTCTTGTTCCTTAACTTCGCCTGTTTCATGAATGAATACTCTTGCTAATACCTTTAATGGTGCCGCATAGTTTACCATACGTTCTTTTGCTTCTTTAATTGAATATCTTGGCTTATCAAAATAATAATCACCAAGTTCTACCGTAATATTGCCAGTGAAGCTTTCTACAGGAAATAAATCGTCAATAGATTCTTTAATACCTTCGTCTAAGAACCATTGATAAGATTTCTTTTGAATTTCTAGTAGATCTGTCAATTCTAAGGTGTTTTTAATTTTGCTGAATGTGCGTCTTTCAGCATGATCTCCAAATTTTTTTGTCTTAAATGCCACTTGCATTCACCCCTATACCTAATATTTTTTGAGTACCTTTTAAATACGTCAACAATTTTCGATTTTATAAAATTTATCTAGCCTTGTCAACATTTTTAGCCTTAATTACGTAAAAACCTTTGCACTTTTCAACTAGATTCACATCATAGTCGGGTTTTAGTAGATTAATTATACTCTTGGCTCCCTGATCTTTTCTTATAACAAACCACAATTCGCCGTCATCATTTAAATGTTTTAACGAATCAAGTAGTATCTTTTCCACTACTACTTTCCCTGCCCTTATAGGAGGATTTGTCACAATCAAATCATAATTTTTATTGATGCTACTTAAAGCATCGCTATAAAAGGCTTTTGCATCCACCTTATTGTTCTTAATATTCATATTGGCTAAATGAATTGCTCGGTTATTAACATCAACCATATCAAACTTACTATTAAGTAGTTTAGAAAGACTAATGCCTATAAAACCATAACCACATCCAACATCTAACGCGTTAATATTTTTCTTATCATAATTTTTAAGAAGAACCTTAACTAAATTCAGACTGCCAAAATCTATTTTATCCTTAGAAAAAACGCCATTATCTGAAGTAAATAAAAAAGGAACACCATTTACTTCATAACTTATTGTGCGTAATTCACTTTTTAAATTTTCGTTATTTGTAAAATAATGTTCCAATTTTATCACCGTTCCGTTTCCCCATAAGGCAAATATATCTAAATTATAGTCTATTTAGAAAAAAAATGCAAGTTTTTATTGACAAAAAAAGAAAAGTTTTGTTATAATTAAAAAGTGTCAGGAAAAAATGGCGATGTAGCTCAGCTGGCTAGAGCATCCGGTTCATACCCGGCAGGTCGAGAGTTCGAATCTCCCCGTCGCTACCAAATGATTATTACTAGGTTACAGCCTAGTTTTTTTGTGGTCTTCTCTTTGTTTTCTTGTTTATTTTATAGTTTTTTCATTCAATAATTTTCTTATTTTTCACTTACATCTAAGTATATCTTTTATCTTCATATCTATTCTTGTCTTCTTATGCTATACTATTATTAGAAAGAAGTTAATGTGCCATGACAAACTATAAAGAAATAATTACGGCTAATTTCTGTTTTAAAGTATTTGATATTTTTAATCCAGAACATCAAAATGTTAAAGATATTTTAAAAGAATTTAAAGGTACTTCTGAAATATCTTCTAATCTAGATAACTTTATTATAAATAATTTAAAAAGAAACGAAGAAGACGGTATTTCAAATACTTATGTTATTTACTATATAAACAAACCAATAGGTATTTTATTTACTAATTTTCACCCAGAAGAAGAATTTGACGGTAAGATGCTACCAGATGAAATTGAAATTTGTCTAGGAATTATTCCGGAATATCAAAATAAGCACCTTGGTCAAACCCTTGAAAGGGAAATAAGTATTAAACTTTTAGAAATGTATCCTAATGTTTCCTTTATCGTTGCCGATGTTAGAAGTGATAATATCAAAAGTAAAAGGGCTGTTCTTAATGCTGGTTATACGTATTTCGAAGGTAATCAATATCATTTTAATAGAAGATAATAAATTTAATAAAACGGACTTAAAAAGATATAAGCCATTATAAAAATGTAACTTATTAACTAAAAGAAAAACTAAATAAGATTATTTAACTTGCTGATGTTATTTTCTCTTATTTAGTTTTTTTATTTTATTTAAAATTGTTATAAATGATGATTAACATTTTCTTTTTTTGTTCCGTCTAACTCATACTCTCTTTGTAAGCCAGGGTATTTTTCTAGTAATTTAGGATTAACAGCAATTATTTTTTCTAAAGCTTCATCAATGGTTACATCATCCGATAACTCTAAAACACTCTTTTTATGAATTATTCTCTGCTCTTCTTTTTTTACTATAGCCTCATAATATTTAATACAATTTATCATATTAGGATAATAAGTTTTTAAAAAATCAACTAACATTTTAGCACCGGTGAGTCTTGCATCAATCTCACTTAAAGTTTCTTCATAATTCTGATTATAATAATCAACATTTAGGCTTTTTAGAACCCCTTCTTTATATTGCTCATAAATTTCTGGACTCATATCGTTTTTTTGCATTAAGCGATATTGCATTATATGTCTTGCTTCATGAAATATTGTATCTAAAATATGAATGGCCTCAGGGTTTTCTTCATAATTGTTGCAATCAAACATTTTTTTGACATTCAAAACATTAATTTTAATAACTCCATCTTCTGGAAACGAAGTGCCCCACTCACCTTCAAGATGTGTTAAGTAAACAATAACCGAATCATCATGTAAATACTCGATTATCATTCTTTTAAGGGCAGCAAAAAGATGAATGAAAGTTAATTTCCCTGTACGATTTTTAAATACCAAATTAAATAATGGAATGACCGTTTCAGAACGCATACATAAATCGCTAACATTTTTAGTTTGCTCTCTTACTTTTTGATTAGTTTCTTTACTCCAATCATTCCTTTTTAAATTTTCTTTTAAATTGGCTAACAATAGTCCTTGTGGGTTAGTAGAAAGAAAATATTCTATATCTTCATCAACGGTATACGTCGGATAATAAAGACGATTTTTATTTAAAATTAATTTTTCTTCTTCCTCTGAAAGATAATCTTTGCTGCGCTCATCACCAACAATGAAGGTTAACAAATATGAATATTCTTTGGCTTCTAAAAATTTTTGATAAAACTTCTGAAATATTTCTATACGGTCATTAATATTAGGAAAAGTTAGTTCTAAAATATCAACAAATGATGAGGCGCCATTATCTAAAATTAAATCTAGAAAATCAATATTAATTTTATCTAATATTTTTAAGAAAAGATTCTTATCCTTAATTCTTCCTCTTTTTATAGCCATTAGTAAAAAATCATTATCAATATCACCAATTAAATCGCTATTAATTAAAAACCTTTTAACATAATCTATTATGCACTCTTGGTCAAGAAATTTAAAATCCTTATAACCATTAATAAGCACGTTTTGTAAATAAGAATTGTCTTTAATATAGTTAATCATTTTTTTAATATTTTCTGTACTTAATTTAAAGAAGCCTTTATTAAGAAGAATCATCATTGCTCCTGTATAATCTCTTACAAATTGATTTTCATTTATTAGATTAGGAATATTGTATTTTAAGGCATAACCTTTTAATAAATTATAGTAAGCAATTAATTCTTCTAACGTATCAACATATAAATCATTTGCTTCGGTTTTTAGCATATAAATACTTTGAGTAACATATTGTTCATAATAAGTAAAGTCGTTAAATATTTGCAAATAGACATAATGCAGAGCATCTGGTTGATTTAAAGATAAAAGATAATTATAAATATTCATTACTTTTCGGCCACCATATCTTATTGACATGTCGTGCAAAAAAAATTTAGAAAATAATTCTTGATTATTTTGGAAAGTAACTGGGCTACTATCAGACTTAATTAGTTGGTCTATAATATCTATTGTTTCCATTTTTATTTTACTCCTTTTTAACTTTTATAATTGCTCATATTTATTACAAGTTCGATTTTTGGTTAAAGCATTTTTTTGATACTTTAGATAAATAAATATTTATTAAGCAATTTCCATATTTATTAAGTTTATTAAACATTCAAGTATTATTAAAAAGCTACTTTTCTAATGGTTTAAATTTATTCATTATAGCTTCACTTACTTTAAGACCGTCGATTGCCGCACTGGTAATACCGCCGGCGTACCCTGCTCCTTCACCACAAGGATAAATGCCTGTAATATTAGACTCATAATTTTCATTTCTAATTATTCTAATCGGACTTGAAGTTCTTGCCTCGATGCCACAAAGTAAAGCATTATTATCAGCAAATCCCTTTATTTTCTTATCAAAACTTGCAATGCCTTCTTTTAAGGCTATATTTAAATTATTGGGTAATAGTTCATTTAAGTCAGCTATATTATACCTGCCCTTTATTTTAGGCTCTAAGTTACCAAGGCTTTGAGGCCTTTTATTGTCTTTATAATCACCATAAGTTTCGATAGGAATTAAACCTTTACCTAAATAATAAGCTTTTTCTTCTAAGGCGCTTTGAAATTTAACGCCCGCAAATAAGTCGGTGCCAAAATCCGTTTCATTAACCGTTACAATAATGGCACTATTGGCAATACCACTATCTCTTTTAGAATAACTCATGCCATTAATACATAATCTGTTTGGTTCACTGGAGGCATTAACAACATAGCCACCAGGACACATGCAAAAGCTATAAACACCTTTATTATTGCTGGCTTTAAAGGTAAGTTTGTAAGAAGCTGCTGGTAGTCTATCATCTAAAAGGCCATATTGATTTTTGTCAATCAAACTTTGAGGATGCATAATGCGAAGTCCTACGGCAAAAGGTTTGTTTTTCATGGCAAGGCCTTTTTCGTTTAGCATATAAAATGTATCTCTAGCGGAATGGCCGATTGCTAAAATAAGACCTGAACATGGCATTATTTCTTTATTATTTAGGACAATACTTTCTATTTTACCGTCTTTAATATTTATATCGGTAAGGTGCGTAGCAAATAAAAATTTTGCGCCCATGGCTTCCATGTTTTTACGCATATTAGTAATAACCGTTCTTAAAACGTCCGTACCGATATGTGGTTTATTTATATAAGTAATTTCTTTATTAGCGCCGAAGGAAGCAAATGTTTCCATGACATACTGGTATCGGCCATCTTTATCATTTACTAAAGTATTAAGTTTACCGTCTGAGAATGTTCCGGCACCACCTTCGCCAAACTGGATATTGCACTTGCTATCAAGTTTATTATCTTGCCAAAATGCTTCTACAGTTTTAACTCTTTGTTCAATTTGATAGCCGCGTTCAATAACTACTACTGGATAACCATTTTTTATCAAGTTTAAACTAGCAAATAAGCCGGCTGGACCACTGCCAACCACGGCGATTGGACTTTTTATTGGCTCTGTTCCTGTGGGTTTAAAATTATATTTTATCTCTTCACCTAGAACTATATCTTTATTATTTAAATTTAATAATCTAGCCTCTTCTTTTATATCTAGAGTACATAATACTTCATAAACAAAATAAATATCAGGTTTTCTTCTAGCATCAATAGATTTTTTTACGACTTTATAAGTCAAGTTATAATTTTGGGGTAATCTTAATTTTTTTAAAATATTTAGTTTTAAATTATTTTCGTTATCCTCTTTAAAATTTAGTTTTATTTCTCTTACTCTTAACATATATCATCACCAACTACAATACTAGATAACCAAGCAAAGCCAAGGTTAAAACCGCCACATATGCCGTCGATATCTAAAATTTCTCCAGTATAATAAAGGCCTTTATGTTCTTTATCTTCTAATGTAGTTTTTACTCTATTAAGAGGTATACCACCAGTAACTACTTGGCCTTTAAATATTTCTTTAGTAGCTATTACATCTAAGGTTAAATCACTTAAGTTATTAATTAAATCATCTTTTTCTTTTTTAGTTAAACTTTTATAATGACAATTACTATTAATACCAGCCCTACTAACTAAGATATAAAGAAGTTTATAAGGAATAATGCTTTCTAATAATTCAATTACGGTTCTTTGATATAAAGTATTATCTCTATTAGCTAGAAAGTTATCGATTTCTTCTTTTTTAATATTTGGTAAGAAATTTAAATGAACGGATACTTCCTTTTGTTGATATAAGGCTTTACTTACTAAGGAACTTAGATTCATGACGCAAATACCACTGATACCATAATCAGTAAGTTGGACTTCTCCTAGGTCATCTTTAATAAATTTATTATCTTCATAGATACTTACTTTAGCTTCGACTCTAATACCGGACCATTTATTAAAAAAGTTACCACTTAAGATTAATGGACATAGAGCCGGTAAAATAGGTGTCATTTTAATACCTAAAGAATCTAATAAGGTATAGTTTGGATTTTCTTTTAGACCAGCTTTACTACCGATAGCAATAATTAGCTTATCAAAAGTCATTTTCTTATCATTTACGATTATTTGATATTTATTATCTACCTTTTTAATACTATGTATTTCACTATCTAGCATTACCTTTATTTTTCGATTGTTTATTTCGGTTAAAAAAGCATTTAAAACAGAAGTAGCGGTATTACTCATTGGATAATAATAGCCATTTTTAATTCTTGGTACTAAGCCAATGCTTGCTAAAAAGTCTTTAGCTTTGATAATATTTTCTTCATTAATTATATTTTTTAGAAATTCATAATCACTGGTATAATATTTATCGATATTTATTTCATCATTAAAATAATTACAACGACCATTACCTGTCATTAAAATTTTTTTCCCTAAAGTACTATTTTTTTCGATGATAGTTACATCTATTCCGTTTCTATTAAGAAGGATAGCGCTCATCATTCCGGAGGCACCACCACCTATAATTCCTACTTTCATAATTTTTATATATAATCAATATTATAGAGTTTTTTTCTTACCATGTTGCATTAATTTTTTACTTGGTTTATTTCTATATATTGATTAATCCTTTCTGTCATATTTTTTCATGTTTTTTTAAAGCTTATTTAGTCTTATTTATTTTTTTCTTACCAATCGCAAGTCATTTTTAGGTCTGTAGTCTAGACAAAAAGATTCTTTACGATATTTTAATTTATCATCAAGGGATATTGTCTTTCTTTTATCCTCTTTTTTCTCAATAAGATTTGCTATTTGGCTATCAACGGCAAATTTAGGTATTTTAGTATTTAACAGTTGTTCAATGAAATAAGGATTCCAGTAAGCATTGCGACTTATTTTTATACTATCGGCATGTCCGTCATAAATAATAAGTAACCGTTTTTTACCACCGTCATTACTAAAAAGACTAATAGCAGAGCCTTCTATAGAAAGCATTTGAAAATTATTTATTTTAATAACAAAGCTAGGCAAATTATATAAGTATGTACTTTTTAGTCCAGCATACAAACTTTTAAATCTTTCGACATCGGATATTTTGACGCCTTTAATAGATTCTTGGCGATAAATTTCTTCCGTATCATCTTCAAAGGATAGTTCATCTAAATCTTTTTCTTTTAAAATAAATGATGATGGATAAGCTGGATATTGATAATTATCATAAACATACTTGTCAAGTTTTTGGCTTAAAAATTCATTTAATGGTGTGTTTTTTCTTACAAAGGCATATATTCTGCACGGATAAGAAGTTGGCAATTCTTTTTCTTGAGAAACAAATTCAATTCTCATGCTTATCTTGTCTGTATCAGTGATATCTGTTTCGACTTTTAAACATTTTTCCATTTCTTTTAATAAGTTCCAGAATACCTGGTATTCACTCCTCAAGCCGGTTATAATCTCAGCTAGTGTATAGTAATCTTTAGTTTCGTTCATAAATAGTTCTCCTTCATTATTTTTGCTTTTTTAGATTCAAGGCTAATTTTTGTTGGCTACTAAATTCTAAAGTTGTTCCTTCTTTACAGTAGTTAATATCATCAATAATACTTAAGGATTCTTGTGAAGCCAAATTTTCTTCTATCGCCTTTATTACATCATCAGAAAATAAATATTTTGGTAGTCTTAATGATAAAACATGATAAATAAATTGCTTATTATAAGGAATATCGGAGGCAATTTCTATGGTATCACTTATGGCATTATAAGCTAAGTTAAAGCCGGTTTTACCACCCGTACTAATACTTAATTTTATACAGCTACCACTAAAGGTTAATAATTGACCACCATTAATTTCTTCAAATATTTCGTTAAAATTATACATATTGGTTTCCTTTAATTCGTTAATTAAGGAACGCATTTTTTCGGTATCAGTAATATGTACGGAGATATTTTTACTACAGTTCTCGCCAAATACAGATAAATATTCCCAATTTAGGCAGGAGTTAGTATCTTTTAAAGTAAATGTTGGATAAATTATAAATGGAATTTGATATTGAAAGCCACATTTTTCCATTAACATTTTTTTAGCTCTGTATTTAATTGGTGGCGTTGTTTCTAATTCTAACCTGATACTTTGGTCATGATTATACCCTATCGTTGTAAAATAGATTTTAGGGTTTGTTTTAAAGGACGTATCTATTGCGGTTAATTCTAATATTTCCTGCAATATTTTTTGATTATTCTGGTATTCACTCCTCAAGCCGGTTATAATCTCAGCTAGTGTATAGTAATCTTTAGTTTCGTTCATAAATAGTTCTCCTTGCCTCGATTATATCACAGCTCGCTTTATTTTCGAATGTTAAACTATAAAGGATAACAAAAAAAGTTCCTTTTACAGAACTTTAATAATCTAACTGGTGGAGGATAAGGGATTCGAACCCTTGACCCCCTGCGTGCAGGGCAGGTGCTCTAGCCAGCTGAGCTAATCCCCCAGTCATCAACAACAAATTAATCTTATCATACCGATACTACTTTTGCAAGTAAAAAATAACTTTTTTTAATTATTTTTGCATAATTTTAATAAATTAAGGCCTTTTTTTACTTTATTAATCATTTTACATGAAAAAAATACTCGATTTACTACTTTAACTCTATCTTAACTATTTGACGAATATCGATAACTTTACCGTTTTCTAAGTAAATTTTCTTTAAAGAACTATCTATCATTTTGATTTTATCTGTTATTTGATAAAATTTAGGATAACGGTAAAAAGTTAGAAGAATTATGCTGCCTCTACTGTAGGCACATTTTAATGTTTCTTCTAACTCATTATATTGGTCTGGGGACAATTCGGGCATTTTTGAATAATTTCTCTTATTAACTAAATCTTTTTTTACTTCTTTAGTTTTATACAATGACTCAAAAGCTTGCCATTTAATTTGTCCTCGATTACGCACTATGACCACCTATTTTACCGTTTCTGTCAATGGCGGTTGAATCTGGAAGTAAGTTTGATGCTTTAATAATACTATTGTTACCATATTTTTCTTTGATTTTATCGACGGCTTCATTTAATTTTTTATTATCTTCCACGACCTCAACATTGCTAAACAAATTGAGTTGCAAGGAAGTATCATTAGTAAGGCCGCCGGCTGCTATGCTAACTTTTCTAATTGGCATATCATTATAAAATTTATCAAATATATTGGTGCAAACAAAGTAAAATTCATCTTCATCACTTGTAGGATTTACTTTTACACTATGGTAAAAACCTCCACCGACATCTATACTATACCCAATTCCAAGACCAATTATACCTGCATTTTTATGATTTTTTCTAAGTCTTCGACAAACCACTTCAATAGTTTCTCTAATAATTATTTTAACATTATTACCGTCATAGTCTTTAAAAAGAACTTGACTATTAGAATAGCTAGAACTTTTAGGTGGCATTTTAAAATCACTAATAACTGATTCATCGATACCGTTAGCATGTTCCCATAACTCTTCGCCAATAACACCAAACTTTTTCTTTAAAATTTTTTTATCACATCTAGCGATATCACCGATATAATGCATACCCATAGCGTTAAGTCTTACTTCCATTCTAGAACCAATCGACCACATTTTAGATAAAGGAGTTATGGTCCATAATTTAGTAGGAACATCATCATAAGTCCATTTGGCAATACCGTCTTTATATTTCTTGGCTTCTGTATCCATGGCAACTTTGGCAAGCAACATATTTGGCCCTATCCCACAGTTAGCAGTAAGGCCGGTCTTTTTAGTAATCGTTCTTAATATTTCTTTAGCTAGGTCTTTATCGGACATCCCATACATTTTAAGATAATGAGTTACATCTAGAAAACACTCATCTACAGAGTAAATATGGAGGTCTTCTTCGCTAACAAAATCTAAATAAATATTTACGACTTCTTTACTTTTTTTTATATATAGACTCATTCTTGGGGGAACAATTTCATATTTTATCCAAGGTGGTATCTCATAAAGACGAGTTCTTGACTTGATACCTTTGCTTTTCAAATAAGGAGTAATAGCTAAAGTAATCGCACCCTTACCTTGATTGGGGTTAGCTACTACTAGTGGCGTTGTAAAGGGATTTATATTTCTTTCAACACATTCACAAGAAGCAAAAAAGCTTTTTAAGTCAATACACATGATATGTCTTTCCATAAGCTAAACCTCCAAATCTATATTTTTTTATTCTTACTTAGAACAAGTTGTTATTCGGTAAGATTTCTTTTTAAAGTATTTATATTATACTAAATTTGGACTGCTATATGTAAAAATTCATAGATATTTTTGCTTTATCTATGAATTTTATTTTATTCTGTGATTTCTTTTAATAATTCTTCTAAAATCAAATCACGTTTCTTTCCTGATGCCGTGTCAACATACTGATAATTAAATTTTTGACATTCTTCTAATATAACTTTATTGCGACTATAAAATCTATCAACACATTCATCTAAATACGTTTCATTAACCTTAGCAATCCAATCGCTTTCTTTAGCATAATGAATAACATTATATTTAATTTCTTCTTTAGTGCAATTAGGATATATTAAAAAATAGATATTCTTCTTATCAAGGCCAGGAATTTTTTCTAAATCATGTGGTAAATAATCATACATATCAATTACGATATTAGTATCTTCATTTTTACTTTCTTCCATAGCGTTATCTACTATCGTTTTAAAAAATTGTAATTTTAATTCAGTAGATAATTCTTCAAAATTTATATTTAAGCCTTCTTCTAAATAATTTTGTAAATTATCAAGTGAAATTCTACTATATCCCTTTTTTACTAATTTAAAAGCTAAAGTTGACTTGCCACTTCTAGCGTTTCCGCCTAATATAATTAATTTTCCCATAAAACTACCTCCTTTCTAAATTACCTTCTAATGGTTTAAAATAGTAATTATTTTCGCTAGCTTCTAGAAAATAAACTGGTATGTTAAAACCGGCAAAAGCCTCCACTACTCTTCTTTCATGTTTCTTACTTTTTCTTTCCTCTTGCATATTTTTCATAACTTCTTCTTTATTAGGAAAGTTTTTAAACCATTCTTTCTTTGCTATACGTTGCTGCCATATTTCATCATTTTCGACGGTTAATATATATACATCAATTTCAGTGTCTTCCCTATTGGCAAAATTAGCTAAAAAATATTTAACAATGTCGCCACGATGTGGCCATATATCGTTATCTTGTCCTTTTATTAAAAGGATATCATCACAGCTTTTTAAAAAGTTTTGGGTATCAGTCATGATACAAGCTCTTCTATTTTTAGCATTATTTCTATTAAAATACGCATTATCTTCCTGCATAGATGTATCATCATAGACAAAACAATCGTCTTTAGTTGGCATTACTGTTTTATTATCAACTATCGTATTTTGACAGGCTACAATCTTCTTATTTTGCCAATCTAATTCTTCTAGAGTTTTGGTATCACTTGCTAATAGTTTATTTATTAAAGTCTTTTTTCCAGTAGCAGACTGACCAAATATCCAAACTATTTTTTTCATAAGTTTAGTTCCTTTCTTTTATAATTTTTAACATTTAAATTTTTTAATTATTAAAGTATCTTCTAAAGTTTTCTTTTTAAATTTGCCTATTTATAAGAGAAAAATTCATAGAATTTTCTTTTTACTATGAATTTTTTTCCATTTTCTTTTGAGCTCTTTCAAAGAAACTCTTTTGAATTTTTTTAGTTGTATCACTTATCCAAGTAAAGAATCTAACTATCATACTTAAGATTATTAAACAACCAAGACCAATAAAGACATATAAAACTAGTAATGCTTGTTTATTATATAGTTCAAATGAGAAGTTTATGTTATTAGTGCCACTCATTATATTATCAAATTCCCATTTTAAAGTTTTTCCGTCTTCACTAACATCGGTGGCATTATTACTTAGAGATTTTTCTGGTAAGTTTAGAGTAAATTCATAACTTACTTTTGGTGGTACAACCATATCGGTTAAAACATTGCTATTATTAGTTAAGGCATCAGTTAAATTAACATAAAAGTCAGCCGTATATTTATTTTTTAACACTTTTTCTTCTCTACTAAAGATATATAGTTCATTTTGAATATCACTATATAATAAATCATATAAATTTATTTTGATATTTTCAGTTTGGCTTACTGTATCGATATCTTTAATATTAGCACTTACTTTATAACCAAAGTTATCTTCATCTTCGTAGTCAGTTACTGTATAACCATTGTTTTTTAAATAGTTAATATTTTTACTACTAAATAATTCATTAAAGGTCTTATTACCTAAGTATTCTTTATCAAGAGTAATTAAATAAGTTACACTCATACTTTTATCTTTATTAACTTGCATATTGGTACTTATTGTACTACAGCCACATAATATAATTACCAATAATACTAACAACACACTTTTTATTTTTTTCATTTTACTTCTCCTCTTTATTTTTTTTTGCTTTTACCTGATTTTTAGGGCTTTTTTCACTAGTTTTAGCCTTATTATTTTTAGTCTTTATCTGACTATTTTTTGTTTTAGCTTTAACCTCGCTTGTCTTGGCCTCAACGGTATCATTATTTTTTCTTTTAATGCTATTTTTCTTAGACTCAACAACTACTTCTGGTTTTACCGTTTCTTTAGGACTTACCTCTTTTGCATTAGAAACTTTATCTTCCAAGGTACTTTCTTTTTCTTTAAAGTCTTCACTTTCTTTAGAAATCAAATCCTTATCTTCAGTATTTTCCTTAGTAATATCATCTAACTCTTTTTGCTTTTCTTCATTTAACAATTTTAGATTAACAATTTTATCTTTCTGTTTTTCTCTTACATCAATAACTTTTGTCTTAGCTAAAATATCATGAAGTCCACGATTATCATCATTAGAAATAACACTTATAGAAACAACTATTTGTAAAAAATTCATTACTATGGATAGACCGCCAACTACATACATTAAGTATTTCATTGGAATAACATGAGGAACGATAAGTTCGAGTAAATAAACAAAATAACCATAGGCTATTAAACTTCTAAGTAAGTACTGACCAAATGTAGCCTCCCTATTATCTAAGCTAACTATTTGTAGACCGGTAATTTTCTTTCCTAAAGTTATACCTTTAGTAATAATATTAAAGATTACAAAATAGAAGAAATATACTACTAAATAAATTAAGTAAGAGTACCAATTTGATTCAATAGCATCTTTATATACTTGAGGAGCTTTTTCATTATAAATTTTTTTAGCTTCAGCAATTATATAATTATATTCTTCTTCGGTAATAATAGAGTCGCTATAAGCATCAACTATTAAATAACCAAAGTAATCATTATCTTTTATTAAATCATTATATTCATCTTCAGAAATCTCAGAATCTTTATAATAAAGTGGCAAGTAATTCTGAATCTCAATATTGCTTAAATTTAGGCTTTGTAATTCATTACTCTTTTCTAAGGCATTATCATAAGTAGGATTTAAATACTTTATGTTAGTAATTAAAACAGTAAGCAATAATACTATAGTACTATCTATGATATAGGCCAAAATTCTTTTGGATAATTTTTTATCTATCATTCTATACCTTCTCTTTCTTATTTTTCTTTTCAACAAACATTATATCATTGTCTATTTTTTAGGACAACTAAAAAAAGAAGTCTTTGGTTATAAAACTTCTTTAAATTCAAAAATATTCTTTAGATAATTTGTTATCTAGCTACTCTTATATTTTTTTTCGCATTTTCACTCATTAAATGTAGTCTTAAGGCATTACCACGTGGACTAAATTTTATGGCTAAGGCAGCAATCGTTTTTTGATATTCTTCAGGTATATTTAAGCATTCAAACATTGTCCAAGCCTCACTTACGCTGACACCACTAGTTAAGTTAAATAATAGACTTAGAAGATAAGCTTTTATTTTAATAAATCTTTGGTCCATAGCATTACTTAATTTATATTTTTCTAGCTCAGTATCAAAAAGTGCTAACCATTGATCTTTTAGCTCTGCTTTTACAGCACCGGTAACTAAGCCTACATTTTTATCATGACGAAAGTCTTCTGTTACAATTTTTATTCTTTGAAGTGCATCAAAGTCAATAGTATTATCTTTTCCCATTTTTATTCCCCCTGCGTTAGAATTCATCTAAACGGGTACTACTTTAGCACAAAGTTTGCTTATCGTCAAGTAAAAGTTTTCAAATCGTAATAATTTTATATTTAACTTATGATAATGTCTTAATGGTTATCTTTTTTTAAATGCTTTAATGGCTATCTTTCTTTATTTACTTGAAAAAATATATTAAAAAAAATCACAATCTACTAACAATGGTAAATCATGATTTTTTAGATTAATTATTACTTTCTTTATCGGTTTCATAACCAATACTTAAGAGATTAGTCAATTCTTCCTCAGTTAAAGTATCAAGGGTAGCCGTATTCTTGCCTTCAATTAAATTATCGCTTAAAATTCGTTTTTTCTCTTGAAGTTCAATAATTTTTTCCTCGACAGTACCTTTATTAATTAGTTTTAAAACGGTAACTTTTTTGGTTTGACCAATACGGTGAGCACGGTCAGTGGCTTGATTTTCAACTTGCGGATTCCACCAAACATCAAGATGAATTACAATATCAGCACTTGTTAAGTTAAGCCCTGTCCCACCGGATTTTAAAGTAATTAAGAAGCAACTAGTTTTATCTTTATTAAAGGCATCAACTAACATTACCCTATCTTTTCCGGATACCGACCCGTCTATTACATAGTTAGAGATAGATTCTTCATCAAATTTCTTTTTTACTAACTCGACAGCGCCTTTAAATGAACTAAAGATTAATATTTTATGATTGTCTTTAATTAATTCTTTAACTATTTCTAAAAGACGTTTAATTTTTATAGAGTCCTCGGTATAATCTTTATCTAAAAGAGCTGGTGAAATGCATAGTTGTCTTAATCTTGTAAGTAAAGTTACTATTTTAAACCTAGCTTTACTAAATCCTTCACTGGCTATAACATTATCAATTTCTTCTTTAGTATCTTCGACTAAACTTTGATACATAGCTTTTTCCATTTCAGACATATCTAAATACTCTATTTGTTCAATCTTATCGGGTAATTCTTTTGATACTTCTTTTTTCTTTCTTCTTAAAATAAATGGTCTTATTTGATAATTTAGGTTATCTAAACGTTTTAGGGAATCTTTATCGACATCTTTAATACCGTAAGCTTCTCTAAATCTAACAATCGAATTTAAGTATCCTGGCATAATAAAGTCAAAGATACTCCATAATTCTAGGACAGAATTTTCTAGTGGAGTGCCAGTTAAGGCAATCTTCGTACGAGCTTTGATTTTCTTTATTTCTTTAGTCATACCAGCTTGATAATTTTTGATAGCTTGAGCTTCATCGATTATACAAACTTCAAAGTCTTTGTATTCATATTCATCATTATCATTACGAACTAAGCCATAAGTGGTAATAAAAATATTATAGTTATCAAAGTTTTGCATTATTTCTTGACGCTTTTTCTTCGACTCAGCAACAGCAATATATTTAAGTTCAGGAGCAAATTTTTGAAACTCTTTTTCCCAGTTATAAACTAGTGATGTTGGGGAAACAATTAGTATTTTTGCATCGGGTTTTTCAGCAATAAGTTTTCTTAAGAAAATAATGGCTTGTAAGGTTTTTCCTAAACCCATTTCATCAGCTAAGATGCCTCCTAAGTCGCATTTATAAATAGTATATAACCACTTTACTCCCTCTTTTTGATAATCACGAAGAAGTTTGTTCTCTTCCTCAGTAAATTTAACATCAGCATTTTTATAAGCACTGAAATTTTTAATAAATTCATCAAATTTACTATTGGTACTTATTTCTTGATAACGATTATTTTTTAAACTTTCAATAAAGAAGGCACGGTATTTAGGAATAGTAATACTCTTTTTCTTTAAGTCTTTACTATCGATTTCTAAATCACTGGTTAAAGCTTCAAAGTCTTCTAGTTCCTGATTATTAAATAAGGAAATAACATCCCCACTCTTTAGACGGTAATATTTTTTCTTACTTTTTATAGCAGTAAGTAAAGAGGCGATTTCTTTATTATCAACATTATCTATAGCAAAATCATAAGCTAAAATGTTATCTTTGCCGATAGAGAAATTAGACCTTACTTTGACATCTTTAAATATTTTTAGTTTTTTAATTTTTTCGGTCGTGAATACTGTGTAGTTTTCTGTAAAATATGATAAGCCGTCATCTAGAAAATTATAGGTACTATCCATATCTAAGATGACGAAGTTTTTCTTATCTTCAATAAAACCATATTTAATTAAATCATCGATTACTTTGGATTCAAAATCGGTATCTCTTACGACATCACTTACTGTATCAAAATAGTTAAATTCAGTATCGCCGTATTTTAACATGACTCTAGCGGTAATGCTATCTTGGCTTAAATCGAAATATAAGTTTATCTTTTTATCTTTTATAATTTTTATATCAGTAATATTTTCACTTACTTCTAAAGTATTCATAGTTTTCTTTAAAAGACCATTTTTAAATAAATCTAAATTTTTCTTATCAAAAATTAGACTCTCTATTTCGTTATCAACAAACTCGCAAACTATTTTTCTATCTTCTAACTTTAAGATATATAAAATATTATTATAAATTATATAGTTACTATCATTATCAACTATTTTAAAGTTAGCAAAGTCTTCAATATAAAATTTATATTTGTCTTTTTCTAATACAAGGTGATACTGGGTTGGAAAACCATTTTCAATCCTATTAATAGGTATTTCTTCTAAAGTAAATCGTTTATTTTCTAATAGTTTTAATAACTCACTAAATTCTCTATTATTTAGTTTTAAGGGTTCATCTATTACTTCATAACGATTAAGACCGATTTCTGAGTAGTTAAATAGATATTCGATTATTTTAGTATTTTCACTGTTAAAGAAATAATTATTAGGATTATAAGTTAATTTTTTACCTAAAACCATATCTTCGCCACTTAGGTAGCAAGCCCTAAATTCATTAAATTTATCTCTATTTTTAATGGAATATTTAGTTTTCTGGCCAATTTTTAGTTTAACAATGTAATTACTAAAAAGATAACTTACTTCGATATCAAGACCAATTTCTTCTTTAAGCTTATTTAGTTTGGGCTCTTCTTTAGTAATAAAGCCTTTTAAAATACTTCTCGATTTTTGTAAAGATAATTCTTCTTCCGTAAAGAAGTCATCTTTCTTTTTTAAAATACAAGCAAGAATATGTTGGCAAATATGATTATTTTTATAATCATCACAAGTACATTTTTTTTCTAAGACTTTACCGTCTTCATCAATTTGAATATTTATTTTAAAGCTTCCACTATAAAAGATGTCAACTTCAAAATCGACGCTTTTATTGCCGGATGCATCGGTTGTAATATTTTTTCTTTTTATATACCACTCAGGTATTGACATAGCGCGGTAATATAGGTAATCACCATATTTAGCTCTGATATTTTCTACTACTCCCATAGTTTCTCCTTTTTAATACTATCTACTTTATCATTTTAAAGGCTTTTAGACAACCTGGAAAATGAAGAATTTTAAATATTTTGTTTCGGGTATGCCCATTACTTCAGGATGATCTGGAGCGGCGTAAGATTTTTTTACTACTCTTAGGGTAACTCCGGCCATAACGCTGGCATTAAATATCGCTCTTGTAAAGTCTTCTTCGGAAGCATAATGAGAACAAGAAGCTGTTGCTAGATAGCCGCCACGAGGTAGGGCTTTCATGGCTAAATAGTTAATTTCTTGGTATCCCTTTAGGGCACTCTTAATAGTATCTTTCGATTTGGTGAATGCTGGTGGGTCAAGGATAATAAGATTATACTCTTTATTTTTACTATCAACAAGTTTGCGCAAGTAATCAAAAAGGTCAGCACAACAAGTATCAATATTTAAATTGTTTAATTCGAAATTTTTCTTAGCATCTTCCAGAGCTTTTTCAGAGATATCAAGAGCCATTACTTTTTTAGCGCCTCCTAAAGCAGCATTCATTGCAAAGGAACCGGTATGAGTACAGCAATCTAAAACAGTCATATCTTTAGCTAAGTTTCTGATAGTTAGACGATTATATTTTTGGTCTAAGAAGAAACCAGTTTTTTGTCCTTCTTTAAAATCAACTAAATATTTTAAATCATTTTCTATAATCTCCGTAGTTGTTTCTTGGGACGTTACAGGTATTTTATCATACCAACCAACATATTCTTCTAAACCTTCTTTTTCTCTTAAAGCAACATCACATCTTAAGTAAATACCTCTAACCGTAAAATACTCGCTTACGACATCATATAGAGCTTTTAAAATAATATCTTTTCGAACATCGATTCCTAAAGATAAAATTTGACAAACTAATACATCGTTAAACTTATCAACAGTAAGACCAGATAAAAAGTCAGCTTCGCCATAAATAAGACGGAAAGCATTTAAATCATTAGGCATCACTTTCATGCGGTAACTAAGAGCATATTCTATTCTTCTTTTAAAGAAATCATAATCAAATGTATCGTTAGCATTTCTACTTATAATTCTTAAAACAATTTTCGAGTTATTATTATAAAAAGCACTACCTAAGAATTTATCTTTACTATTTCTTACAACAACGATATCACCATTTTTTATACCTTCGTCAGCCTTTGTGATATCACTAGCAAACACCCAAGGATGATTATTTAAGACTCTAGCTTCAGCTTTCTTATTTATATAAACATTTAATTTTTCCATACAAAACACACTTTCTTATTTTTTTAATTTCATTACTAATATTGGATACTCAATATTTAAATAGTCTTTAAAATATTCAATATATAAATTGTAATCTTGACCTGATTTTTCAATAATTTGCAAAAGATATTTTTGCCATTGTTTATTAGTTCTAACTTTATAATTTTCGGGTAAAAAGGCACAGCCACATAAGGCAATAATGAATTCTTTATGATTTTTAAGACAATTTCTTATCATTGATTCCGTTGCAGCGCAAGGATTATAACCAATTAATAAGTCATAATCAGTTATATTAGTAGCAAGACTAAATTTTTCTTTAATTACTTTACCTTTAATACCAACTACATCTTCTAAGATAGTTCCGGGGTCCATTATATCATAGCTTAAGGCTTTAGATTCTAGGTAACTAGCTAAAATTGGTAAGCTACCCGCCCCTACTTCTAAAACTTTTTTATTTTCTAAAGCAAAATATTTTTGAATAATTTTGATAAATTCTAGATAATAGTTAAATCTATCAGGGACAATTTGTAAACAACAATATATTTGATTTATAGTATCATTATTATTCGTAAAACCATTAAGTAATTTATTATCTAGTTCTTCTTGTAAGTAAGAAACGTATCTTTGATAATATTTTTCTTTAAAGGCTACTAATTTAGCTTTATCACTACTACTTAACTTATCATATAATATCATTTTTATCACTCTTTTTCTTTTAAGTATTTCTTTTGTTAACTCTTAATAATCCTAACATAGCCCTATAATTTTCGCAACTATATTTAGATAATTATTTTCGTTTTATCTCTTCTTTTTAGGCTTTATATTTTTTTCTTTTTAAGTAATCATATCAACAGTAATAAAACAAAAAATAAGAAGCAAACTAATTACTTCTTAAATTAATATTAAATAGTATTATGGATATTTTTAAAGATATAACACATATCATCACTATAAATAAGTTCATAATCACTACTTGCTTCTAAATAATAATGTAAGGTATGCGTACTTGCAGTAAGTAGATAATCAAAATTATATTTATCTAATAATTCTTTAGGGTCAGTTTGTAAATCTTGTAAGTTCATAGTATCAGGAAGTAAGTCATTACTAAAGACATCACCTAAGCCATAACTAAATATTTTAACTTTATCTAGGGCATTTAAACTATCTAGTTTATATAGAAGGTAACCGCCTTGGGAGTAGTCGTTATATAATCTTTTGGGTTCTAATTCTACTATTTTTTCAACAGCTTCATCGCTATAGAAGCCGTCATTATCAATAACTCCAGTGTTATTAAAACTATTTATTTGTTTATAACCAACAAAAACGGTTCCTAGTACTAAGATAGCACAAGTTAAATAATAGATTGGTGTTTCTAACTTTTTAAATGGTTTCTTTAAGTAAGTATAAATATCATCTGTAACAAAGAAATACTTACCTATATTCCAACATGAATAAATACCATACATTCCAATAAATCTTTGACTCTTTAAAGCCATAAATAGAAACATTAATTGGAAACCGATTTCATGCATTTTCATATCTTTTTTTTGTAATATTAAGTTAAATAATGGGAAAGCAACCATAATAAAGATATATAAACCTAGGAAATTATGAAAACTTGGGCTATTCCATTCTAAGATGTAACTGGTCATGGAATCATCTAACATATTACTAAATGGATATAAAAGCATTTTTGGTCCGAATGGGTTTAAGCATGATGCTAGAATTGTTAAGACTAAAACGATGCCTAAAGTTTTAATTTGTTTTTTATTTAATTTAAAAGTGTTCCATCTATTAGGTTTAAATTTAAAGATTTTAACAAAGATATCACACATGAAAACGCCAATGATGAATAAATAAATTAAACTACTAGAGCCGCCATGAAAGTTAACCCATAGTATTTGTAAGATTGGTAAGGTATAAATTAGTTTTTGAGCCCATTTTTTATCATCTAGGTAACTAAATAAAACATATACTAAGTAAGCTAGAAATACGAGACTAACAATATAAGGACGTGGTCCTGTAACTTTAAAGAAAACAGTCATTAGAAGGAAATAACATAGGCGGAAATCAAATAGTTTTTTCCATTCTAATTTTAGCATCTTAGCCATTAATATATATAAGACTAGGAAGATAGCTAGCATTAAAATTAAACAACCCATATCCCCCATTTTATACATAATGACTTCGTTTAGCCATTCATGAGCTACCCAAGCCTTACCGCTAGCCCAGGAAAACAACTCATGATTAGGGATAATATGATTATTATTTATCCATTTACCAACAACAACATGCCAAAAGTAATCATTATCGGTTATAGGCTCGAAAGCCATAAAAAGTCCGAGTAAAATACAAACAATAATTCCCATACTTACTTCGCATCCTTTCTTGTTTTTTCAGTTTCTTTAACAATGTAAATAGGACGTTTTTTAGTTTCTAAGTAAGTTTTAGCTAAGTATTCCCCAATAATACCAGTGCAAAATAAGTTAATACCCCCTACAAAGAAGATAATACAAGCCAGACTTGGCCAACCGGCAACAGGGTCAGACCAGATAATGGTTCTAACGATAATAACAATTATCATGATGAAGGCAATTAGGCAGAAAACTAAACCGATGAAAGCAGCAAATAAAAGGGGTTCAGTTGAGAAACCAACAATGCCGTCAACAGCGTAAGAAAATAATTTCCAGAAATTCCATTTTGTCGTACCGGCACTACGTTCTTGATTTTCAAATTCAATCCATTTAGTATCGAAGCCAACAAAGGAAAATAAGCCTTTAGAGTAACGGTTATATTCTTTTAAAGAAAGAATGGCATCAACCATTTGACGGGTCATTAAGCGGTAGTCTCTAGCCCCCGCTACCATTTCGGTCTTGGAAATATGCCCGATAATATCATAAAACCACTTTGTAAATAGTTTTCTTAAAGGTGAATAACCATTACGCGATGTTGATTTAGTAGCAACACAGTCATGTCCTTCTTCGGTAATACCCTTATACATTTCTTCTAAAAGCTCAGGTGGGTCTTGTAAGTCAACGTCCATAGTTGTAATAAAATCGCCGGTTGTGCCCTCTAACCCCGCATACATTCCGGCTTCTTTTCCAAAATTACGAGAAAATGAAACATAACGAATTCTTTTATCTTTTTTAGATAAATCACGCATTATTTCTAAGCTTTTATCTTTTGACCCGTCATTTACAAAGACAATTTCAAAATCAACATAATCCATTTTTGCCATTTGTTTTTTCATAGCTTCATAATATAAAGGTATAGCTTCTTCTTCATTGTAGCAAGGCACAACAATGGATATTAAATTTTTTTTCATAAACTACTCTCTTTCTTCTAGTATCTACACTAAAATTTACTTTGAACTTTATTTACAATGTCGATTACTAAGAACATAATTATTATAGCTGAAAAGATTACTAAGCCAGAGGTTGAGTTAATTTCATTAATTATTAGGGTAACATCCATTATACATAAGCAAATGCAAATGATAATGGCACCAATAATGCCAGCTATATCCCCTATCTTATGAAGTTTTCTTCTTCTAGCTCTAGTTTCTAGGTAACCTCTAAACAATAATTTATTATTCTTAGAAAACATTAAGGCCTCAGGAGTTGTCTTTAAATTTAGAGCGATTAATTCAATTAACTCTAGAGAAAAATCTTTCTTACCTCTTAAGTATTCTTTTAGCTCTTTTTCTGTCATAAATAAGCTTTCGGCAAAACTTTTTTGATTAAGTCCTAAAAAGTGCATTCTATCTTCTACTGCCAAACCAATTTTTTTATTATTCATAAATATCCTCTTATTCTTTTTCTATTTTTCTGTTTTTAATATTCTTGGATTTTCTATATCTTTTTGATTTTTTATATTTTTATTTTTTATTAGATATTTTTGTGTTCATAGTTCCAAGCACTACTTACCATATCTTCTAAAGTTTTTTCACAAGTAAATCCTAATTCTTCTTTGGCCTTACTTGGGTCGCTATAACAAGTGGCGATGTCACCAGGACGACGTGGCGCAATTATATAAGGAACATCAACCTTATTGACTCTCTTAAATGTTTCCACCATTTCTAAAACGCTTACACCTTTTCCCATACCTAGGTTATAGATAAATAAACCACTATGTTCTTTTTCTAATTTTTTTAAAGCTAAAACATGACCTCTAGCTAAATCCATAACATGGATGTAATCTCTAACACCAGTACCGTCTTTAGTATCATAGTCATTACCATAAATACTTAAATGGTCTAATTTTTTACTAGCAACACGACAAATATATGGCATTAAGTTAGCAGGAATACCATTAGGATTTTCCCCTAAAAGGCCACTATCATGAGCGCCGATTGGATTAAAGTATCTTAAAATACAAAAATCATTAGTTTTATCAGCATTATAAGTATCTTTAAGAATTTGTTCCACAAATAATTTACTAGTACCATAAGGGTTAGTAGTGCCACCAGTTTTACATTCTTCGGTAATTGGTACTACTTCAGGATCACCATAAACGGTTGCTGATGAAGAGAATACTAGGTTTTTAACATCATATTCTTTCATAGCTTTAAGTAAGTTTAAAACTGAGGAAACATTATTCATATAATATTCAATAGGTTTACTAACCGACTCACCAACAGCTTTATAAGCAGCAAAATCAATTACACTAGTAATCTTATTTTCACTAAATATTCTTCTTAAGATATCAATATTTTGCATATCGCCTTCATAAAAAGTAATCTCTTCATTAGTAATCATAAATATTCTATCTAAAACATCTTTTTTACTATTAGAAAAATTATCTAAACCTACTACTTCGTATCCTGCTTTTATAAGCTCAACACAAGTATGACTTCCTATATATCCACAACATCCTGTAACTAAAACTTTCATTTTTCTTCCTTCTTTCTAAAAACAAATACTTTACTTAATATGTAGTTACCAACAATAACTAAGACTTGACTAATTAGTTTCATAATCTTATCGTTACCATGTAATACAGTTACACCAATACCCATAATTGCCATATCTAGAAGTAATGTTGTAACTCTAGCACCAACAAAGGATGTAAATTCTTTTACTTTATTGGTATTCTTAGATTCAAAGACGTATTTACGATTAGTAAAATAAGCAAATAGTACGCCAGCAATCCACGAGATAATATTAGCAACTTGGAGCATTAAGGCATTATCGGGATTAATTATAGTATAAGTTAAACCATAATAAACGATAAGACTAATAACTGTTGTCAGTACGCCAAATATTAAATAATTAATTATTTCTTTATATTTTGTATACATTTTCTTTATCATAACCAAACCTCGATATCAATATATCATATATTACTTGGTTTTTCCATTAGTTTAATGGTTATTAGAAGTTATTTTTTAATTTTTTTATATTAGTTTGGAATTTCTTCCCGCAAGGCCACCCACACGCAAAAAGCAAAACTTAAAAGAAAAGGCTTTAAAATCAAAAAAGAACTATACAGTCATTAGTTCTTCTTCTTTTTCTTTTTGTTTTTCATCAACGATTTTATTATATTTATTGATTAATTCTTGAACATCGTTAAGACTACTCTTTTCTTGGTCTTCTGGAAGTTCTAACTTTTTAATCTCAGTATTAGCATCTTGTCTAATATTTCTTAGGGCTACTTTAGCATCTTCGCTTAAAGCTTTAGCTTGTTTAACATATTCTCTTCTTTTATCTTCTGTTAAAGCAGGAATAGTTATAATTAACATTTCACCATTATTAGTTGGGTTAATACCTAAGTTAGCCGCAATAATGGCATGTTCAATATTTTTTAATGTGCTTCTATCAAATGGCTTAATAAATAATTGTCTAGCCTCAGGCACTGTAATATTAGCAATGCTGCTGATTGGAGTTGGCGTTCCATAGAAATCAACCATTACACCATTTAACATAGAAGGATTAGCACGTCCGGCTCTGATATTTATATATCTTTCTTCTAGGTTATCAATAGCCTTCATCATTTTCATTTCAAATTCATCTAAATTCATATAGTTTCTTTAATCTTTTAAGATTATTCCTTTCTTTAATTAATCTTTACAGTATCATTATAAGTGATATCACCACTATTTACAAGCATATTCATTCTGATGTTACCATATTTATCAATGTATAATTCATATGATTTTATATTGGTATCATCTTTATCTTCTAAATAAGTTTTCTTAGTATTTTCAATATCACTATCTTTTATTTTACCAGCATTTTTAATTTCTTCCATACTCATTATATGACCGTCTTTTTTACTAAATGTATAATATTTTAAAGTATTATTATCAATATCACTAGTAATATTAACATGACCTTTTATAACGCCAATGGTCAAGTAATCATTGTTTTCTAAAGTTTCATATTTTAAATAATCGGCTGAGTATATATCGTTATCATCATCTAATTCATAGACAATATTTTTTTTATCAAAGGTTACTTCCGAAGTTTTTTTAATGGTATCGTAAGCTGTATTCATTTCGTTATTTAATTCATTTTCTAGATTTTTAGCATCTTCGCTATCTAGGTTAATATGAATAGTATTATAAATTAAGTCTAATTCTTCGGATACGGTCTTACTATCAGTAAAATAAACATAGTCTTTCGTTTTATCAACTCTAATATCAGTAAGTTTAGTATTTTCGATTTTATTTCTATTTTTTATTAAATAGTTACCTCCTAATAAAAGGATAAAAATTATAAAAACAAATATAGTTATACTAAGATAATTCTTCTCTTGCATTAGTTATAATCAGCCTCACTTAAATAAGTATTTATTTTATTACGGAAATTATTTATAGCATCTTCGTTCCAATAAGTATTTGGACGCATATCATAAGATACTAAAGAGGTTTCATCATCATAATTAATTATTTTACCGTCTTTTACAAATATTAAAGCTGGGGTAAATAAGTATTCCGCACCCATATCAGTTATTTTTAAGTATTTACTTAGTAAATCCTCTATTTGACGGAAATTTTTGGTCTTTTTAGTTCTATCTTCGATAACATCATAGTAATAGACTTTATTAATGTTATTTTCTTTTAAAACAGGATACAATTCTTTTACATACTCTTGCATCCAAGCATTACTGGAAAATCCTACTAGTATAATACCGGTCTCATTATTTAAAATTTCTAGTACTCTATTAGAGCCAACGTAAACAAAAGGATTTTCTTTTTCAATACTAGTGTATTCTTTACTAAATCTTTCGGCATCAGTAATAGTTGAACTAAAGTCTTTTTTACCTAAGTAAACGAAACACCATATTAAAAAGGCAAATAAAATTAAATATATAAAATTTCTTGTAAATTTTTTCATTAAACATACTTCCTAATCTTTAAATTTAAATACATATCCTTCAATTTCGATATCATCATTTAAGGTAGCACCGGCATTAAGTAAGGCTTCTTCAACACCCATGCCCTTTAGTTTTCTAGAAAATCTAGCAACGGATTCATCTTCGGTAAATTTAGTCATTTTAAATAGCTTACTAATTTCTGTACCTTCAACTCGCCACATACCGTTAACTTTTTTGATAGTAAATGGTAAGACATTTTCATATTTATAAACAACATGTGAAGCATAATCTTCGGCTTCATAGATTTCGCTTTTAGGTGTTGCATCAATAATATTCATTAGTTCTTCCATGGCGTTATCAATGCCATTTTGATACATAGCCGAAATAGGAATTACTTTAGCATCAGGATAAGTTTTTTTAAACTTTTCTAAATTAGCCTCGGCATCTGGTAAATCCATTTTATTGGCTAAAACCACCATTGGTTTTTTCGTCATTTTTTTACTATATTTAGCAATTTCATTATTGATTATTTTATAATCTTCGATTGGGTTGCGGCCTTCACTACTGCCCATATCAACGACATGCGCTAAAACTTTAGTACGCTCTGCATGTCTTAAAAATTTAAGACCTAGACCGATACCGTCAGCAGCGCCTTCAATTAAACCCGGCAAATCAGCCATTACAAAACTACGGTTATCACTTAATTTTACTACGCCTAAGTTAGGTGATAATGTTGTAAAATGGTAAGCTGCTATTTTAGGTTTAGAAGAACTAATTACGGATAAAAGAGTCGATTTACCAACACTTGGGAATCCTACTAGACCAACGTCTGCTAAAACTTTAAGTTCACATTTAATAAGTTTTTCTTCCCCTGGCTCTCCGTATTCACTGGTTTTAGGAGCGGGATTTTCATGGGTAGCAAAAGCTTTATTACCACGGCCACCACGACCACCATGGCAAACAACAAAACGTTCTTTATCATGAGTTAAATCAACTAAAACTAAATTAGTACTAGCATCATAAACAGTAGTCCCCTCAGGAACTTTTATAACTATATTTTTAGCATCAGCTCCCGTACGGTTAGACCCTTTACCATTTTCGCCTTTTTCACCTTTAACAATTTTATTATATCTTAAATCTACTAATGTTCTAAGACCTTTATCAACTTCAAAAATAATATTAGCACCATGTCCGCCGTTGGCACCGTCTGGTCCTAAATTAGGCATACACTTTTCATGATGAAAAGAAGTACAACCGTCGCCCCCTTTTCCCGCAATTAACTTTATTGTTATCTCATCTACAAACATTATAATGCACCTTCATTTCTTTTCTATTTTACCAAATTACTTATAGTATGTCTAATTAATTTCTTGATATTTACAAGATAATTAATATTTTTTAAGACTAGATAAGATTTAAAAAAACTATGCTGTTACATAAATCTGTTCATTTGACGCATAGTTTCTTTTATTTGTTTTTGAGAAGGCTTTCTTCCCATACTACTAAACATTACCTCAATCATTTTTTCGTTTATTGGTGGATTTTTCTTCATTTCTTTTTGAACCATTTTTCTTGTTACTATAAAGCCAATAACAAAACCAATTATTAGTCCCAAAAGAATCAATAATATATCGTGTAACATAATTATTCACTCCTCAATAAGGATTGTACTAAAAAAAGTATTTTTAAGCAATACTTTCTATCCAAAAATAATCCTGATTTTGAAAATCACAAGCAAAAAGGTTACTATTAACTTTTAATTTACTAAAGAATTCTGGTTTAGCAGCAGTCGTTTCCATTATAAGATAAGCATTTCCTATCTTTAACTTAGTTTCTTCATCATTATAATAATTATTATAAATATGAGTATTCATAAATTTTGTATAATGGTCATTATTTCTATAACTAGTAAATAAATAATTATTTAATTCTATCTTATTAATCGGACTTACCATTTTTTCATACATATTTATACCGTATTCTTGTTCCGTTTCATTTAACATATAAATGTTTTGAAATGATTTAAATAGATTATATGGACACACTCTTGTTAGTGTTTTAAACTCATTATTAATATTAAATATATAAAACTTTCTCAAATTTATCACCTGTAAAAAGTATATATTATTATATTTAAAAATCATGTCGAATTATAAGAGGTGGTAAGGATTTTTTTTAGCATTTTTCATAAAATATAAAACTCTATGAAAGCGTATTTTCTACTATTTTTTTAACTTATACATTAAATATACCATAAATTTATATTGTTTTAAAGCTTTTTTAGGTTGGTATTGTGGTCAAAATTATGGTCAATTATTTTTTATTGAAAGCTAGTATTTATGAGTGTTTAGATAGTATTTTGTAGTCAAGAAAAAATTATTAATTATCGTCAAAATTTCTAGTCAAAATTTTATAAACCTAGGTGAATGCTGGCTTTGAAAGCTCTTTTTCATAGAGTTTTATACTCTACGAAACCGAAACTACGTTAGTTAGGAGTTTTTTATATGAGAAAGAAATGTTTTATTATGGTATTAGTAATTATTTTAGGCATACTTACTTTATTAAAAAGTAACCTAAATAATAATATGCTGGCTGTTTATATTGATAATGAGTTGAAGGATGTTATTCCTAGTAAATCTGAAAATCTTTATATTGACAATATAGACTGTGACAATGATGTATCGGCTACTTGGGACAATGATAATTGGGGCTTATTTATTAGTAATTTATCTAAGAAAACAAAATGACTATCTAAGTTTTGTCAATACTAAATTTATAAAAATATTATACCACGACTAAAATCACGAAAATAGGCATTTTT
>CAKOSN010000013.1 GCA_934102255.1 uncultured Bacilli bacterium
TTCTTTAATCTACCAGCAACCATTTTTTCAGCAATTTCAGCAGGTTTTCCTTCTTTCATTGCTTCTTCTTTTAATACTTCTTTTTCTTTTGCTACTCTATCTTCAGGAACATCAGATTCAAAAGTATATTCTGGTTTCATAGCAGCAGCTTGCATTGCTACATCTTTAGCAACTTCGCTGTTATCGCCTTTAACTACAGTTAAAGCAGCAATCTTACCACCCATGTGTAAGTAACTACCAAAAGTAGCATCATCACTCTTAGTTACTACTTCTAGTCTTCTTAGAGATAACTTTTCACCAATCTTAGCTGTCATTGCAACAACATAATCAGCAACAGTAGTATCATTAACTTTTAAAGCATTAGCTTCTTCTACAGTTGTAGCATCGCTATTTAAAACAGCGTTACCAATTTCATCAACCATTTTCTTGAAGTCTTCATTTTGAGCAACAAAATCAGTTTCTGAATTAACTTCTAAAATAACTGCTTTATTACTACTTACATAGATATTAGCAAGACCTTCAGCAGCAATTCTTGATTCTTTTTTTGCAGCCTTAGCAATACCTTTTTCTCTTAACCAATCGATTGCAGCATCGATATTACCATTAGTAGCTTCTAATGCTTTTTTGCAATCTAAGATACCTAAGTTTGTAGCATCTCTTAATTCTTTTACTAATTGTGCAGTAATCATAAATTTCTCCTTATATTTAATCTTATTTATTTAAAGATGCGATTAATTCATCTTTTTTCATATTTGTATAGCCTTTAACTTTACGTGATTTAGCCATAGATTTTAATTCTTGAATAGATTTTGATTCTAATTCATCATTTTTACGCATTTCTTCTAATTCATTACTATCCTTAGATTCAGTTGCTTTTGGTTTTTCTTTTTCTTCAGTAACATAATCAATTACTTCTAAACCGTTAGCTTCACAAATAGCGTTAGTTAAAGCACCTAAAACGATTTTTACTGAACGAACAGCATCATCATTACCAGGAATTACAAAATCAACATCATCTGGGTCGCAGTTAGTATCTACAATACCAAATACAGGAATGTTTAATTTTCTTGCTTCTCTTATTGCATTGATTTCCTTCTTAGGGTCAACAATAATCATAGCATCTGGTAATTTAGCCATTTCTCTAATACCACCTAATAATTTATTAAGTTTTTCATATTCTTTCTTAATTTGAATAACTTCTTTTTTAGGTAATACTTCAAATGTACCGTTTTCTTCCATTTTTTCGATTTCTTCTAATCTCTTAACTCTTCTTCTAATAGTTCTGAAGTTAGTTAAAGTACCACCTAACCATCTTTCGGTTACATAGAATGATTTTGAACGATTAGCACATTCAATACTTGCTTCTTGAGCTTGTTTTTTAGTACCTACAAATAAGAAAGTACCACCATTTTTAGCAATATCACTAATCTTAGTGTATGCTTCTTCCATGCAAGCAAGTGTTTTTTGTAAGTCGATAATATAAATATCGTCTCTTGTTGTGAAGATATATTCCTTCATTTTTGGATTCCATCTTTTGGTTTGATGACCAAAATGAACCCCAGCTTCTAATAAATTACTAATAGAAACTACAGCCATTAAAAATCCCTCCTTCGTTATGCTTCTATTTACCTCCAAACGATACCTATCACCTCTTCGGCACTCGATAAAATATCTCAGTAAATATGAATATTTGACTTTTAAAGCCATAAGTATTGTATCAAAACCTGCTTTTAAGTGCAAGTAGCAACCTTTAAGTTTTCAAAAAAAGTTTTCCTATTTAAAAGTATTTCTATTTACTTTTTGGCTTTCTAACTAATTTAGGTCCTTCTTCTACGTTTTGATTTTCTTTCCTAGCATTTTCACTATCTATTGCAATATCACTAGTATTTTCTTCTTGATATGGTTCCTCTATTCTAAGAGTATCAGCAAATTTAACTGGACTTTCTTCTTTTTCTAAGGCAGCTTTTTCAACTTTCTTCTTAAACTCTTCTTGAATTTGTTTATTTTCTAAAGGATTATATTTAGCTGTTACTTTAAATATACAATTAGATTCATTTCCTACTTCATATTCAAAATTAAGTTCAATTTCATTATTTAAATGGTTAGTAAATTCTGGACTATTCTCCCAATTTCTAATCGTATCAATTACTGCTTTTCTTAAAACTAACGCTATTAGTTTCCACTGCATACTGTAAGGATAATCTCCTAAAGAACCACTCACCTTAGTAAAAGAAACATTCCAAACTATATTATTAATTGGATAAGTTATGGCTTTCTTTCCGGTGTCTTTATCTAATTCATTTAACACTTTAAAAAGAGTAGCATCAATTTCTTGATTTAAATCAATTATTTCTTTAGCAACACCTCGTTTTTCTTCTCTTAATCTTTCTTCTTTTTGAAGATACGTAAAAGTATCATCAATAGCAACAGTTAACTCTGTACCATTATTTGATTTTTTATCTTCCATACCACTATTAACGGCTTCAATAAACTTTTCTAGTCCTTCATATTTATCTATTCCCCCTAAAAGAATTTTTTTAAGTTTATTTTCTAAATCTTTATTTTCAGCCTTTTTCCATATTTCTTCCATAGCGCCAGTTACTTCTAAAACATGTATATCTTCTAAATTATCTCTAATCTCATAAATAATTTTACTAGTCCCATTATTATCTTTATATGTTAAAACAATGATTTTATTTTTTACACTTTTTGGTGTTGGAAAAAGGCATATTCGGTAAGCAACATAACCATTAGGATGCTTAGCATATCTTTCTTTTTCTTCTAAAGTCATTTCTTCTAAAACGCCTAGAAAGTTAAAATATTCAAACGTTCTAGCTCTTGCTTCGTTATATGCTTTAATATTTTTATAAACCGTATAAATATTAAACCAAGGTATAAACATTGCTACCTTTTTAACACTTTCAGAATAATCACTATTAGTATTAGGTCTTTTCTTAATACCAACCCCTTGATTATTATAAACATCATCATTAGTCTTAATATCTTTAGTAATCTCCATTAACTTATCTAAATTTAATTTATAGCCTGCATCAGCTAAGTCTTTAAAAATTCTATAGTCATTTACTCTATCAGCAACAACACTTAAAATTATTGAACCCACCACAAAAATTATAAAAGTTTCCATAAAATCACATCTTTCTGATACTTTATCATAGCATACCCTTTTAATTACTGGCAAGGTATTTTTACTTTTTATTCTTTATAGTACCTATTCTATCTGGATAACGCTTAAGATAGCAAAAAGACCTAGAATCACTCTAAGTCAAATGTTATTTTATCTGTAGTTATTGTACTTTCAACTGGTATACTTGTATTTACTACTTTTCCCGTCCCCTTTAATTCATAATTAATATTTAAAAGAGTACATAAGGCAATTATTTCATTTTTAGTATAACCTATTACATTGGGTAAAGTATAACTACTACTATTAGTTTTAATAAATATTTTGGAACCAATTATTACTTCATTATCTTTATTTGGATATTGTTTAGTAACCACCGAACCAGTTCCTAAAATAACAGGATTAAGTCCTAAAGACTTTAATTTTTCTTCTGTACTTACCACATCCGTATTAACAAAATTATCTAAAGTAATTATATTATTTGATACTGTATTTTCTAATTTTTGTTCTAAATTTTTATACTTAGCAATCTCATTAACTACATTAACTACAGCATTGGCAGCTTCTTTATATGGTCCTTCAAATTGTTTAACAGAAAAATAAATAATATACTCTGGGTCATCATAAGGAAATAACATAGCAAAAGACCTAATATAATCATACGTACCGGTTAAATAGCCACCACCATTAGGATTAGCTATTTGAGCTGTACCAGATTTACCAATAATATCAACTAATGAAGAACGGAAAAGGCGAGCATCAGTTTTACCCGAAATAACAACATTATGCATCATTTCTTTCATTTTATCCGTTGTTGTTTTTTTCACAACTTGACCTACTTCTTCTCTTTGACCAGTATATTTTACTTCTTTAGTATTACTATCAACTATTTTAGAAATTATATAAGGTTTTAACATAACACCGTCATCAGCTATTGTTGTTAGAGCTTGGATATTTTGAATTGGGGTTGTTGTAATTCCTTGGCCAAAGGCTGCTGTTGCAATCTCAGTAGCATAATTAAAGTTAATTGAACCATTTACTTCATCAGGAAGCGTTATACCGGTTTTACTACCAAAGCCAAACTTTTTATAGGCTTCTTCTAATTTTTCTTTGCCTAATCTTTGGCTTAAAATAGTAGCCGCTACGTTAGAAGAATAATTAAATCCTTCATCAAATGTTATACGTCCCCAACCAACGTTATTAAAATCTTTAATAACAGCATCACTTACAGGAATAGTTCCTGACATATAAGTTTCATCACCGTCATATAAATCATTATCAATCGCTGCCATAAAGGAAAATATTTTCATAGTTGACCCTGGTTCATAAGCATAAGATACTAAGGGATTTAAATAACTTTTCATATTTAATTTATTAGCATCAAAGGAAGGCGAAGCCCCACTTGCTAAAATTGCTCCCGTCTTAGCATCAGCCACTGTTAAAGTAAGCCAACTAAAGTTATAATTCTTAGCTAAAGTATTTATTTCTTGTTCCACAAATAACTGAATATTATTATCAATAGTCAAATAAATATCATCGCCAGAGGCTGCTTGCTTAACATTTTCTTCAGCATAAGGAAGTTTATAACCATAATTATCCGTTTGATATTCACTAAAACCATTCTCACCCTTTAATTCATCATTATAGTACTTTTCAATTCCCATTTCTCCCGTTATATCGCCATTATCATCTTTTTTAGAATATCCTACTATATAAGAAGCAAAATCTCCCATTTGATAATATCTTTTAGAACTAACGACAAAATCAAGTCCTGGTAAATCCAATTTTTCAATTTCTAATTTTAAAGTTTCTGTTATATCTTTAGCAAAAGCAAACTCTACTTGATACTTATTAGTACTATTTAAACGTTCTAAAATATAATTATAAGTCATATCTTTATAACCATTTTTAATAAATATTTCACTTAGTTTTTGAGCCGTTGTTTCTTTATCAACAACATGTTGAGGATTTTTAGGATTAGTAGTTCTTGACTCACTAAGATAAGCAATTAAAGTATAAGAGTTAACCGTAGTTGCCAAATAATTACCACTATTATCGTAAATCGTTCCACGATGTGCATATAAAATTTTCTTCGTTGTATTTCTTTTTTCCGCATATTCTTTTAAATCAATGCCGTCAATATTTTTAGCAAGTGATATATAAATTAATTTACCAATAACGCCTATAAAAGCAATTACGATAAAAATAGTTATCAATTTACTTAAATGAATGTTTTTTAATTTCTTTCTTTGCATACTTACCTCTATTTTTTTACACCGTCAATACTAGTAATATTGTTATTTTTATAAGATAAGCCATTTTTATCAGCAATTTCTCTAATTTTATCTAATGAGGCTAATTCATTTATTTGCATATTAATTGATTCATTTAACTTTTCTTGTTTTTCAATATTATTTTTTATTTTTTCAACTTCAATATTTACTTCACTTAATTTAGCTCTAGTCACCACTTGTAAAAGTGGAGAAAATACTAAAATTAAAACGATTAAAATAAATAAATGTTTATCCCTTTTAATATTCTTTTTATTATTCATATGACTCACTTTCTCTTATAATTTAACAGCTACTCGTAATTTAGCACTTTTACTTCTAGAGTTTTCTTCTAATTCTTTAGCGCTTGGTAAAATTGGTTTTCTAGTAATAAGTTTTAACTTAGGTTTATAAGCATCAGGTATTTCTGGTAAGCCTTTAACTAAATCACTTACTTCACTTTCTTCTTTCATATATTTTTTTACAATCCTGTCTTCTAAAGAATGAAAAGTAATAATAACCATTCGGCCGTCTTTATTTAAAAGTTCTGTTACATCTGGTAAAACATCTTTTAGAACCGATAATTCTTTATTAACTTCAATTCTTATAGCTTGGAATATTTTACGTTCGGGATGATTTTTATAAAAATAGTTAGCGCCTACTGCTTCTTTTATTACTTCTACTAATTCTAACGTCGTTTTAATTGGTCTTTTAGCTATTATTTTATTGGCTATAAGTCTACTTTGTTTTTCTTCGCCATAGTTAAAAAAGATACTAGTAAGTTCTTCTTTAGAATACTCATTTACTACTTTTTCCGCTGTCAAAGGACTATCTGTATCCATACGCATATCAAGTAAACCATCTTTACTAAAGCTAAACCCACGACTAGCTGTATCAATTTGGGGTGAAGAAACGCCTAAATCAAAGACAATACCGTCAATTTTAGTAACACCTAGTTTAGCAAGTTCACTTTTTAAATTAACAAAATTACTTTTTATCAAAGTATAATTGTCTCCTATTTTAGTAAGTCTTTCATTAGCATAAGAAATAGCCATTTTATCTTCATCAAAAGAATAAAGATGTCCCGTCGTTAACTTTTCTAAAATTTTACTAGAATGTCCCCCTAGTCCTAGGGTAGCATCGACATATATCCCATTTTCCTTTATATTTAAATTTTCGATTGCTTCATTTAATAATACACTATAATGTTCCATAAATATCCCACCTTAACAAGCAATTTATCTAAAATAATCTTACTATAATTTGATTTTTTTGTAAATAAAAGAGCCTAAAAATTTAGGCCTAGACGTTCTTTTTACAATAATAAGTTTCTAAATTTTAATAACGATTACTTTTTCTGGCATTCTCTTCTAAGTAATTTAACATAATTTCGAATCTTTCTTTAGAGTATTCTAAAGCTTTCTTATATTCATCCGGGTTTCTAAAGGTATCTGGTCTTTTAGAAATTGTAACATATTTATCGTTAGCTGTATCTTCTTTCTTTTGAAAAACTCCTTTAATAATATAATCATTACCAGTCCCGATTGAAAAAACTATTCTTATTTGGTCATTATATTTTATTTCGTAAGTATCAGATACTCCTACTAATTTTTTTATTACAAAGCCACTATTATTACCAACTTCAAAATTAGTAAGTAATTCTCTTACTCGGTTAAAGCACTCCTCTGGTAAATCATCTAAATCACGTTCAATGTAAGACTTTTTATCTTTAGAGGTATAATCGTTTGAACTTAAAATAATATTACGGTTTTCTCCTAACTCATTAGTAAGCACTTCATCTTTATCTTCTTCATTTGTATTATTAGCAAGTTCTCTATGTGCCATTAAAAGTTTATCATTTAAATAACTAAGTAAGAATAAATGATAGTTATAAGTATTAATAACCGTATCAAGTTCATTAATTGAAGTAAAATCAAAATCATCGGCTAAGATAATATCTTTAAGACTAGCAATATTATCAACTGTTAAATTAATTAAACAAGCAATAATATATTTTTTATCCTCCGGACTAGCTTTTAAATTAGCAAAATATTCATCTAACTGACTACGATTATAATTCTTATCAATAAGGCTAACAGTTCCCATTAAAATATCATCAGCTGTTTTACTAATACCCTCATAAATTACCGGTACTTGTTTATGTTTAAAATTAATCAAACTTAAAGTAGAGCCCGCACTCATTCTAAATTCTGGACTTTTATACCAGAACAAAGCCAATTTAGTAAGATACTTATCTTCTAAAGTAAAATGCTTAGCTTTATTCATCATGTTTGTTATAAATTCTACCTCAGAAGCAGTTAGTGTTTCCGTTGTTCTTGTTTCAATCTTTGAAAAAATTGAACTATAAATACTGTTTCTATCTTTAAGTTCCGTATGTAATTTAGTTATTTCATCCATTTTATCTAGAAAAATATTGTAATAATGGTTAATAACATTCATTGCCTCATAATTTTTATTTAAAACATAATCATCAAGAGCTTTAACAAACTTTTCTTTATCAGTACTACTTAATCCTAATTTGCCAAAATCAATACCTCTAATTTGTTGATATTTAACTTTTAAATTTTGATTAAATAAAGCTAATATTCCTCGATAATAAAAAATTGAATTTTCTAATTTAGGTAATATCTTCATAATTTTCTTACAGTGTTCGCTATAATTAAAACGAACCAAATTACTTACTCTAATCAAATAATAATTATAATTAAATTGTTGTTCTTGCATAATAACACCCTTTTCTCATAACTTAATTATATAAGTTTTCTAACTATAATACAATGTTTTTAGTTTAGAAAAGAACCTATTACTAGGCTCTTGATGAATATTTACCGTCTTTAGTAGAGATAATTATATGTTCTCCTTGGCTAATAAACATTGGTACTTTAACAGTGTAACCAGTTTCGATTGTTGCATCTTTTAGAGCATTATTTGTAGTGTTACCCTTAGTAGCTTCTGTTGTTTCAACAACTTCAAATTCAATCTTTTCTGGTAGATCAATACCGATTATTTCGCCTTCATAGAAATTAATAACGATTTCTAAATTTTCTTTTAAATATTTCTTTTCTTCTTCTAATTTAGAAGCAGGTACTTCAATTTGTTCATAACTTGCAGTGTCCATAAACACATAATTATCACCAGTACTATATAGGTATTGCATTGGTTTTCTATCGATATGAGCTTTTTCTACTTTAATATTCGTATTATAAGTATCTTCTACGATAGAGCCAGTCTTAAGATTTCTTAATTTCATCTTAACGAAAGCAGCGCCTTTACCTGGTTTTACATGTTGGAATTCAACTATTTGACATAGTTTACCGTCCATTATAATTGTCATACCATTTTTAATATCATTAATGTTGATGTTCATAATACATGCCTTTCTTTATTATTTCTTTTCTTTATGTGTTGTTTTTCTACCGCAATTACTACAAAATTTCTTAGTTTCTAACTTTTCTGGAGTATTTTTCTTATTTTTACTTGTAGTATAGTTTTCGTGCTTACATTCTTGGCACGCTAAAGTAACATAATTTCTATTTTCATTTTTAGCCATAAGTATCCCTCCTTTGCTTCACTCCTAAGTATTTTATCATACTTTTAAGTATTTGCAAACATATAATTAGTTATTTCTTTACTAATTAAGCGTGATAAAGGCGCATTATACTTATATTTAGCATTTTCAATAGAAATATTAGGATTCATAATAACCATAGAATACTTAGGATTATCTCTAGGCATAAAAACAGCAAAAGTTGTATTAATCGTTGTTATATCTTTACTATAATAACTTTGCGCCGTCCCTGTTTTACCAGCGGCCTTATATTTTTTATCAACATAGTTATTAGCCGTACCACCATTTACTACTTGATAAAACCCTTCTTTAATTCTTTCAAAAGACTCAGAATCTAAAGGCACTTGATTTAAAATTTTCGCTTCCTTCTTTAATAAAGATAACTTATAACGAATACCATTATTTGCTATCGTATTAATATAATTTAAAATTTGTAAAGGGGTATAAGTATCATACTGGCCAATCGCTAAATTAAGATATAAATCACTAGAAATAGTGCTCCCCTTTATCCCTGTATTTTCTTTAGGAAAATCAATTCCCGTACTACTTCCTAGACCGAACAATGCAAAAACATCACGATATTTATTAAAATCACTTTCCACTACGGGTAAATCCATATTATATTTATATGTATTACCCGTAAGTTTTATAGCCGTCATAAATTGATAGTAATTACTTGACTGCTTTAAAGCGGTAATATCGTCTAAATACCCTAAATCTTTAAATGAACATTTCTTAGGGACATAATGGATTTTAACACAACCGTCTCTTATTTTTTGTCCCTTTAGAATAACATTATTTAAATATCCTACCGTATTTGAAGCCCCTTTAATAACTGAACCCACTGTATAACTAGTAAGCATAATATTACTACTAACATCACTAAAAGTATCATCTTTTATTTTAAGACCACTTATTGCTAAAATACTCCCCGTATTAGGATCACTTATAATACTATAATTAGTATCAAAATAATCCGTGTTTTGCATTTTCTTAACTTTTAACATATTACTCTTTTGAATACTAATTAGCTTTTCTTCTAAGTCTAAATCAAGATTTAAAACAATGTCTTGGCCTTTCTTACCAGCTTCATAAAGTTCTAACGAATTATCACTATTTAAAACATATTTATTTCTCGTACCATGTAAAACATCTTCATTGTAAGCCTCTATTCCCGAGACCCCAACTATTGTATCATTTAAATAACCCTTTTCTTTATAGTAAGCATAATCCTCTTTTCTAATATAACCCGTACTTCCAATAATACTAGGTATAATATTATATATATTTTCTCTTTCATATAAATAATTACAAGTTAAACCAGCAATATTATATTCTAATACTTGCATACATAAATTATCACTAACATGCGTTTTTATTATCTTTGTATCATAATAATACCCATTAGTCATTAAATAATAAGTATGAATAGCTATTCTTTCTTTTAAATTATATTTTTTAATTTCACTATCTAATCTACTTAATTTTAAATTATAAACAGTATCACTATCTAAACTACGATATTTAATTTTTTCTTTATCCTCTTTTGTCAGTAAATAATCAGTATTCTCTGTTAATAAGTAATATTTTTTTAATTCATCACTACTTGCTTCTTCTGTTAAATCTAAAATATTCATTAGTTTACTAGCTAAACTTATTAAATATGTCGTATCAGGATTATTAATTAATCGAAAAGTTATAACATTTATCTTTTTATTATCTACTAAAACTTTACCATTTCTATCTAAGATTCTTCCTCTTTCTTCTTTAATATCATAAACATACTTAGTACTAATATTCTGATATTCTTCTAAGTAATAAGTATTATTTTTAAACCTTAAATCATAAAATCGATAACTATAAAAGCCAAAAACAATTATTACAATTATAAAAAGAATAACTTTTTTACGCATAAAACCACCATTATTAGTATAATTAAGACTTCTAAAATCATACTATTTATGGGGTGATATTTTGTATAATTTAGTCGAAGGTGTTGTAAATAAACTTTCTTTAAATGATATTTTTAGTTTTGCTAGTAAAAACAGTGTTAATCTTTCTCAAGATGAAGGTGAATTTATCTTACGTTTTTTAAAAAATAATTGGTATTCTTTATTAAAAAATCAAAATATAGAAGTTATAGATAATTATAAGAATAATTTTAGTCCGGAAAACTTTGCAAAAATTAAAGAGTTAGTAGAATACTATAAAGCTCGTTATGGCAAACTCTTTCGTTAAGCATTGTTTTCTAATTAAAAAAGCCATAATTAAAAAAACATAAAAGAAAAAAAATGCTACTAGTAACACTTATTCTAGTAACATTTTTTCTTATTATGTTCTTATTTTAAAAACTCAGTTAAAGCTTCTTTAGACATAAAGCCAATATTTTTAGCAACTTCTTTACCGTCTTCAAAAATAATTAAAGTAGGAATGGACATAACGCCAAACTTTCTAGCTATTTCTGGATATTCATCAACATTTACTTTTAAAATATTAGTATCCATTGTTTCTAAAACAGCTCCCATCATTTTACATGGTCCACACCAATCAGCGTAAAAATCAACTAAAACACGTCCACTTTTTACTTCTTCATCAAAATTATCTTTTTCTAAATATTTAATCATCGTTTACTCCTTCATAATTATATTATCCATTTATTTTACTTTTATAAGTAATCTTAGCTATTTTTCTTTAATGAATCTATTATATTTTCTGCATTTGGAATATCAATTTTTTTCTTACTTATTAGTTTTTCTGCTTGGTCTTTAGAAATAACATTATACTTAATTAGAATTTCAAAAGCCTTAGCATTATAACCATCTTTATCATTTTTATAAGTAGTACTTAAACTTAATATTTCATCGATAGCAGCTTTAGGTTCTTTAAACTGTTCGGTTAAAACTGGGGTATTATTTAAAATATTAGTAGCTAAGCTGGAATCTTTTACTAAAAATGCCGTATTAGAAAAGCAATTTAACATAAAAAGACCAGCAAATATTATAACATAATATTCAATAAAGCCAAAGAAAAGTCCTAAAATTTTAGAAAATAATCCAAAGACGATTGTTAAACGCAAGATACTTTCTAAAATGCCACTGGCAATAACGACTACTTTTAATAAGATTTCTAAAATAGCAAAAACTATTAAAAAAGCAATACCTTCATAAATTAAAACATTAAAAACCGTAACTCCCGCAAGCTCACCACTAAAATTAAAGAATGGCAAATGCATGTATAAAAATTCCGAAATAGGATTTTTTAATTGAAATGCCAAGAAAATAATTAGAAGCGTTCCTAAAAACGATACAGCACTTTTAATAACTCCCGCTTTAAAACCAAATACGGCTCCAAACAATAACAGTATAATTATTATTGCATCAATGATACTTACCATAAAATCAACTCCTCTACTTTAAGTATATACTAATTAAATTGAAAAAGAAAGGCAAATATGTTAAAATTTTTCTTGGTGATTATTTATGACTATTGTCTTTAAAATTAGTGATAACCTTAAAAATATGGTTATTAAATATTATGAAAAGTATATGCCTTTAAAAACGCCTCCTTATGCTGTTTTTCAAGTTAAAAATTATGATACAACAATTACTTTATATGAATCAGGCAAGCTAATGTTTCAAGGCTTATCTGCTGATATTGAGGCCTCACTTTGGATAGAACAGGAACGTATTAAAAACCACCGCTATATAGACATCAGTGGTAAAGAAAAGAAAACTAATACTAATAAAAAAGAGCATTCCACTTATAGCAAATATCATAGCATGGCTACAATCGGTAGTGATGAGGTTGGAACAGGCGATTATTTTGGCCCTATCGTTGTCAGTGCTACTTACGTATCTAAAGAAAATATTGATTTTCTAACTGATTTAGGTGTTCGTGATAGTAAAAAGATTACTGATGAAAAAATTATTGAAATAGCCCCTGCTATTATTAAAAGAATACCCTATGTAACTTATATCTTAGATAATGATTCTTATAATAAACTACCTTCAGAAGATAAAAATATGAATAAAATCAAGGCTATTTTACATAATAAAGTTTTAGTTTCTTTAATTAAAAAAGACAACTATGCTTACGACGCCATCGTTATTGACCAATTTGTTTATCCAAAGAAATTTTATGAACATATTAGTAATGCTAAAGAAAAAATAAGTAATGTTACTTTTATGACAAAAGCCGAAGACCAAGTCTTCTCAGTTGCTTGTGCTTCGATTATAAGTCGTTATATTTTCTTAAAAGAAATGAAAAGAATAAGTAATGAAATCGGTACTCCAGTTATCTTAGGAGCTAGTGATAAAGTTGACTTATTAGCTAAGAAAATTCTTGATACTAAAGGTGAAGGCTTCTTAAAACATTATGTTAAATGGAACTTTAAAAACACAGAAAAAATTAAAAATCTATAACTGATACTAAAAAAATGCTACTTACTAGAAAAATAGGAGTAGCACTTTTTAATTTATTTAATTATTTAAACAAGTTTTTAATTAATGTTTTTTGATTTGCAAATATATCTTTTTTAGAAAAAGCTTCTATTTGTTCTTTAGTAGCAATTTTAATTTCAATAATTTCTTTTGTATCTTTTAAAGTGGTTACAATAAGGTATTTATCTTTAAAGGCTTTACTATTATTAGGTTTAAGATAATAAGAATCGTAGTAGCCGCCACAAAAATCTGGAGCTTGTTCTAGAATTCTTTCTTCTAAATTTTCTTCAAAAATAGTATAAGCATCTAAATAATCGTCAAAAGAAAGATTATAAATATAAACAGCTTTATCATAAATATCAAACATATTAGGTGAAATAATGGCATTTTCTCTATCACTTAAATCATTATAATTTAGCCTTTCAAAGAAAATATTATATTTTTTACTTAGATATATTAAATAAGGACGATATTTTACTAATAATTCTTGATTACCAGCAATAGTATTACCAACTGAAATTGCTTTTTCCTCGTCAAAATGAATTGCACTCTTTAAAGCATAAAGTAAGGCTACATCAAAGATACTACTAGCTTTCATTGAAGCCATATAAGCCTTGGCATAATCTTTTTTGTAATAATAAATCTTGCCTAAAATGAAATTAGCAAAATTACCCTTATATGGCAGTTTAGCAATCGGCTCTAAAGCCACTATTGCTTTATCATACTCACCTATTACAGCATAAAGAATACCTATCTTCTCCCTAGCATTATTAACTACTTTTTCGCTATGACTCTTTAAATTATTTTGAAAGAAACTAATAGCTACTAAATATCTTTCTTCCCAAACAGCAATATTGCCATAGCACTTGTTCATGTCTTCTTTATCTTTTTGGCACTGAACTTCTACTAAGCTAAGCATTTCTTTAGCTTCATCGGTCTTTTTTTGTTTAGTAAGCGACTTAGTAAGTCCAAAATAGGCAATATTTTGATTACGAGTAAATTTATACTCATCATCATCTAATTTATTAACTTCTAAAATTCTTTTAAAGTAACTTTGGGCAATATCTTGCATATTCCAAGCATTTTTACTTAAATAATAATTACCTAACTCTGTTAGTAATCTAATATCATTAGGAATATACTCTAAAGCTTTTTTATAACAATTAAGCATTTCTCTTTGATTTTTTTGACTTCGATAATAAATACCTAATTCCATGTAAGCTTTACCTTTAAAATCAGTATCGCCATGTAAAATAACAAAGTTAAAATAAGCCTTTATTTCATTAACTTTTTCCTTTAAAATACCGGCAATTTTACCCAAATAAAAGGCTGCAGTAACTTGTTCTTCTAAAGTACCTTCCCTATAAATTTTTAAAAATATTTCCTTTGCTTGTGGCAATTCTTTTCTTTGATAAAAACTAATTGCTGTTTGTAAATCCTTATTAACCATATCCAAATATCATCAGTAGCAAAACTTTACTGACTATTCCCCTTCTTTTTAATTATAAACTGATAACTAGACGTAAATCAATATAAACTATTTAAATAATTTACGAACATTACTATCATGTTTTAATAAATAAGTTGGTGTTTGTTCATCAAGTTCATTCTTACTTTGTAAAGTAACTTCGATTGGTACTTTTGTACCTTTATATGTTTTAACTACAAGGTAATCTTTATATTCCCAAGCTAAATAAGGAACATGAATAATATAAACATCACAAAGAATATCAGACATGAAAGAAACATTATCTAAAGAATCAGCATTTTCTAAAGATTCTTTAATAATACCATTATAAACATAATCCCAAGTAAATCCTTCTCTATAGTTTAATTGGCCACTGTAAGTCGCTAATGTCTTTACTCTTGCCTCATCATGGTTTAAAAATTCTAAAGCAAGTTGTGGCATATCATCATAGTTAACACCATCAAAGAAAATATTATGTTTTTTACTTAAATAAATTAAGTATGGTAAATATTTTTTCTTTGAAACATCAGTTAAAAGTAATCTATTAATAGCATCAACCGCTAAAGCCTCATCATAATGCATAGCACATTTTAAAGCATTAATTAAATATTCTGGATTACTAAAACTCAAGCTAAAATATAGTTTATAAGCCTCACTATAATTTTTTTCATTTTCATAAATACTAGCCAAAGTAACACTACCTCCTTTCGTCAACGGTCTTTCTGGATAATTTCTATTTAATTCTATTTTCCCATTAGCAGTATCACCACTAATAGTTTTTACAATGCCAATCTTATCTTTAGCTAATTCTCTAATAAAAGCAATATTACTATGCAAACTGTCTTGAAGTTTAGCCGTTGTTTCATCATATTTTTCCTGTTTAAACATTAAGTTAGCCTTGGCATCAGACTTCTGTTCCCTATCTCTTTTAGTTAATGGGGCAACTTTATCTAAATATTCCCAGAATTTTTTAATATTTCCTCTTCTAAAATTAACTTTAGCTAAGCCTAAATAAGCCGCATTCATACTAATTATTTTCTTTCTTAAAGAATTAGAGTACTTAACACAATCCAGTAAACGTAAATAATATTCCTCTGCTTCATCTAACATATCTAATTTTAAATATAGATTAGCTAAATCAGTTAAAACATATAAATCCGTAGGAATTATTTCTAAACATTCCTTATATAGTTTGATAGCATCATCAACAAAATTTAAAAAACGACATTTACTAGATAATTCAAAAGTAGCTTGTTCTCTTTGAAAATCATCACCATTTTCACGTACATAATCCATATAGTTTTTGGCATCAAAAAAGAACTCACAATCACTTCTAAGTGCTATCTTTCCTAAATAAAGGTTAGCCTCTACTTGTTCATACTCACTACCCTCCTCACTAGCAATTAATAATTCCATTCTAGCTTCTCTATATTTATGTTTATTATATAAATCAATTCCTTTATTTAAGGCACTGTCTTTCTTCATTTAAATACTCCATTCCATTGGGAACTATAGTATAAATGATAAATATTAGTCTTGTCAATGGCTAAAAACGTTTTTTAATAATTTATGTTTAGTAAATTTTTAAGAAGTAATCTAAAAGACAATCTTTAACCAATAAGAAAAGAAATAATCCCTTTTACCTTTCTAACTTATCATTTAAATAATTTATATTTAAAAATACAATCGATAGTTAAATTAGAGATATTTGGTCATTAATCCTAATATTTAGCATAAATTATTTTAGAAGGGTGAATATATTATGAATTATAAAGAAATTGTTACCAAAGCAGTTATTGCTAAGGGAAAGAAAAATAGTACAAATAATTATACACTACAAACTGAAGAAACTCCTAATACTATTTTAGGTTGTTGGGTAATTAACCATTCTTTTAATGGAACTAATTTAGGTAATAAAGTTCTCGTTAATGGTAATTTTGATGTTAATGTTTGGTATTCTTATGATAATGATAGTAAAACAGCTGTTAGTACCCAAAAATTTAGTTATACAGATACAATGAGAATGAATGTTGATGAGGCCTCAACTACCAACGAAGTAATTGTCAAAAGTATTCAGCAACCAACCGTTAGCGATGTTAGTATCAAAGACGGTATTGTTAATTTAAATATCACAAAAGAATTAGGTATTGAAATTGTTGGCGATACTAAAATAAAAGTTCCTGTTGAAGAGTTAGATGATGATTACATTGAACTTACTGATGATGAAGATACTATTGAATCGGTCGATAAAGTTGATGCAAATTACTTAAAATAACATTTGGTTTAAGGCCAACTGTTATTTTTTTTCTTAATTTTTCTAATTTTTTCATAATAAATATAGGCTTAAAAACAGTATTATGGTACAATAATAGTTAATTGTAGTTAGGAGAAGAAATGAACATCTATAGAGTATTAGAACAATGTATAAAAAGTAAAAAAAGTATTGAAATGGTTGTATCAAACAAGTATACTGCCTATTCTTTTCAAATACTTTATTGTCAAGATAATTATTATTCATTTTTAAATTCTAAGCCAATCGACATAATTAATTTTTGCAGTTATATCTTAGCTTTAGAAATCTTTATTTCTAATGACAATAATCTTTATAGTGATATCTATCTTAATTATGATATCAAGTCTATAAAAGATGATAAAACTCTATTTCTAGATGACAATGCTGAATCTTTAAAAATATCCCCAGAAAGAATGTTAATAACTATTAAAGAATGTTATCAGAAGTTTTGTAAATTTAATAATATCTTTCGTTTTCAAGATAAATTTAAAATAGAAGATATCACACAAAAAATTTATCTATTCTTAAAAAGTTCTTTAAAAGATACTAGTATGTCCATGGTTTGTAATACTTTTTTTAGTCTTTTAGCTAATAAAATTAACGAAAACTTTTACCATAATCGCCAAAATCTAATTGATTTATTTACTGAGGCCATGCTTAATAATGAAGAAATAGAAGTTAATTTTAATTTAAAAGGTATCAATTATACTGTTAAATTTTCCTTTACGGACGCTAATAACTTAGAAGCTACTATTATAAATTTTGATAGAAATTTCATTGGTACAGAGGCTTTTGCGCTCCTTTATACTCTTAGTATTTTCTATAATGAAGATTATGAGACGGACTTTATTATTAAAAAAATACCAAGAGAAAAAGAAAAAACTAGTCGTCAAGTCTTATTAAATGCTTATCTTTTAAATGAATTAATTAATCAAAACAAAAATAATAGTAAAACACTTATTGAGATAGTTCATAATTATTATAAAGAAAAAGGCCTCGCCCAAGCTAATCTTCTATTTTTGATTGAAGATATTAAAAAGGTTATTAACGGTGATAGTGAATTTCAAGATTACTCTGAGGATAAAAAGACGGTTCAAATGTGGTTAAAAAGAAATGCTGCTACCCTTCTTGATACTGATGAAGCATTAAAAAATAATCAAAATGAAAATGCTAATAATCCTTCTTTAAAAAAAGATTTAACTAAAAAACCTAAGTTAATATATTGGCCCAATAATGATAAATAGTGCTATAATGAGTTTGGAGGATTAAATTATGGAATGTTTATTTTGCAAAATGATTAAAGGAGAAATTCCTTGTAAAAAGATTTATGAAGATGAAAAAGTTATTGCTATTTTAGATTTATACCCAGATAGTGATTGTCATACTTTGATTATTCCTAAAAAACATATTACAGATTTAAATGAAATTGATGATGAGACTTTACTTCACATTAATAAGGTTGCTATGAAATTAATACCTGTTTTAATGGATAAAGCGAAAGCTGAGGCTCTAAGCACAAGAGTTAATTTTGGTACTAGTCAAGCCATTAAGCATTATCATATGCATCTATTACCTAATTTTCATATCAAGCCTTGTACAATTAATCAAGAACAAGCTTATAATTTACTAAAAGATGCTTTTTAAGTAATTTTTAATTATTTTTCAAGTTAGCCATTGACCCTCCAATTAACTGGAATGATAACTTACTCTTGAAAGGAGAAATTATCATGTGTGGACAATGTGCTTTTTTAAAAGAAAAATATGTTAAAGAAGGAAATGATGATGGAAAATAGCCATAATGGTAATAATTATCTTCTTCTTGAAAATATAAAAATATCTTATATAAATCCAGATAAAATAAATCTAAATTAAAAAAGATTAGTAATTCTATTTCTACTAGCTTCCTAAGTTAGAAAGCTTAAGTAGTTTTAGAAACTAATCTTTTTTTAAATTCTAATATTCACAAGAACCTGGAGTACGAGGGTAAGGAATAACATCACGAATATTTTCCATACCAGTTAGATACATAATTAATCTTTCAAAGCCCATACCAAAGCCTGAATGAATTGTTGTCCCATATTTTCTTAAGTTTAAGTACCATTCAATATCTTCCCTATTAACATTGAATTCAGCCATACGACTAATTAATTTATTGTAGTCTTCTTCTCTTTGAGAACCACCCATTAATTCACCACAACCTGGTACTTCTAAGTCAACAGCAGCAACAGTTTCGTTATCGCCATTCACTTTCATATAATAAGCCTTGATATCTTTTGGCCAGTTCTTAATAAATACTGGTCCACCAAAATATTCAGTAATATATCTTTCATGTTCTTTAGCAATGTCTTCACCATATTCTGGTGTAAACTCCCATTTAACTGGAGCTTTCTTTAAAATATCAATTACATCTTTATGGTCAATTCTCGTAAATTTACTAATTGTTAATTTTTCTAATTTTTCTTTAAGTCCTTTGGAAACAAATTTATCTAAGAATTCTACATCATCTTTACAATTAGTTAAAATATAATTTACGATGTATTTTAAGAAATCTTCTTCAATATCCATAAGACCGTCTAAATCGCAGAAGCAAATCTCTGGTTCAATCATCCAGAATTCGTTAGCATGGGTCTTAGTATTAGAGTTTTCGGTTCTAAAAGTTGGACCAAAAGTATAGATTTTCTTAAACGCATGAGCAAATGTTTCCCCATGAAGTTGGCCACTACCAGTAATGAAAGCTGTACGACCAAACAAGTCTTTAGACATATCAGCCTTACCGTCTTTCATTGGAATATTATTTAAATCAAAAGTCGTAAGTTTAAACATTTGGTCTGAACCTTCACAATCAGCTGTTGTAATTAATGGTGTATGAACATATAAATAGTTGTTCTTACGGAAGTACTCATGAATACTTTGAGCAGCAGCACTTCTTATTCTAAATACTGATTGGAAAGTATTAGTACGAGGTCTTAAATAAGCTACACTTCTTAAGTATTCTAAAGTATGTCTTTTTGGTTGAATTGGGTAATCTTCTGGACAATCACCTAGTAAAATAACATCACTAGCTACTAAATCAATATCTTGTCCCTTACCTTCACTTTTCTTTACAGTACCAATAACTTTAATTGAAGAGCCAATATGAATACGACCTATTTCTTCAAAATCTTTTAAAGAATTATCATATACAACTTGTAGGCTATTAGTGCAAGTCCCATCAAAAAGGTTAATAAAACCAAAAGTAGCTTGTTTACGATGATTTTTAACCCAACCACATATTGTTATTTCTTGTCCAATTAAATCTTTTGTTATATCTTTTATATCCATTATTATAATTCCTTTCTTTATTTTACTTTCTATGGCTCTAGACGATTTGGTCCTCTGAATAAGAATTGTGTTTCCTTAACAGAAGGAAGTCCAAGTAAAAGCATTGTTAAGCGGTCAACGCCTACGGCAAAACCACCATGAGGAGGGCAACCATATTTGAAGAACTCTAAATAGAATTTAACATCTTCGCCTAAACCTTTTTCAGCTGCTTGAGCCTTTAAAATATTATAGCGATGTTCTCTTTGAGCCCCAGTTGTAATTTCTGAACCACGCCAAATTAAATCGTAACCTTGTGGTATATCATTTTTACGCATATGATAGAAAGCTCTCTTTGTTTTTGAATAATCAGTTATAAATAAGAATTCACTATTATATTTTTCCATAGCATATTTATAAGCTAATTTTTCAGCTTCGGCATTTAAATCTCCAACATCCTCAGTTGGGATTACAAAATTATATTTTTCTTTTAGTTCATTATATAAATCTTGTAATTTAATTCTTGGGAATGGTTTAGTTGGAACAATAACTTCTTTACCAAATACTTCTTTGATTTTTTCACCATATTTTTCTTTAACCTTAGTTAAACCAGCAATTAATAAATTTTCTTCCATATCCATAACATCTTCATAAGAATCAATATAACTAAATTCTAAGTCAAAAGAAGTAAATTCGGTTGCATGACGATTAGTATTAGAATTTTCAGCACGGAAGGCAGGCGCTACTTCAAATATTTTACTCATCCCTGCGGCCATAGCCATTTGTTTATAAAATTGTGGTGATTGAGCAAGATAAGCTTTGCGGTCAAAATATTTAACTTCAAAAACTTCACTACCAGATTCAGAGGCTGCTCCGATTAATTTAGGAGTATGAATTTCCGTAAAATCTTCTCTATATAAGTAATCACGCATTGCTCCTACCATACAAGATTCAATTTGACGAACTAGCATATTTTTTTCGTTTCTTAAATCTAGAAAACGATAATCTAGTCTTGTATCAATAGATACGCCTTCTAAGTTATTATAGTCAAATGGTAGAGCCTCAGCTTTACTTAAAACCTCAATAGTATCTGGAATTAGTTCCATACCGCCTAATTTAACAGCAGCATTTTCTTGTAAAAGTCCTTCTACTTTAATAACTGAATCAACAGTAATATCACTCATAAGTTCTAGTAAAGAAGCATTCTTTTCTTCACTCTTTTCAATAGTCATTTGTACTTTACCCTTAGAATCTCTAAGTATTACAAACATTACCCATTTTTTATCTCTTATAGTATCAACAAAACCTTCAAATGTTATTTTTTCATTTAAATGCTCGCTTAATTCATTTACATATAATTTTTTCATGTCTTTCCTACTTTCTAAAACGAAAAAATTTCTATATCTGTAGGAGCGTATTTTACGCGGTGCCATCCTACTTTATAGAAATTTTCTACCTTAATTAATCTTAACGCGATTTAACGAAATATTTTTTTGCTTGGCTGTTTTTCATAAAGGGATTTAATTTGCTTCCACCAGCCGCAAACTCTCTATTTAAATCATCATTTACTACTCTTTCCAAAATATTTATATTGTTATTTTAATGCTTATTATTTTAAATGTCAATTAATCTTCGATAACTGCCTTAATTCTTCTAACGCCAGCACTAGAGGCTTCTTCTTTTTTAATTTTAAATTTACCAATTTCAGCGGTATGTTTAACATGAGGTCCACCACAAAGTTCTTTAGAAACATCACCAATTTCATAAACAGTTACGATATCAGGATATTTTTCAATAAACATGCATTCTGCCCCACTTTTAATAGCATCTTCTTTTTTCATTTCTTTGCAAACAACTGGTAAATCTTCTTTTATCCATTTATTTACTAAATCTTCAGTTTGTTTCTTTTCTTCATCAGTCAATTTATGGTCGCAGCTAAAGTCAAAACGCATTCTTTCATCAGTAATATTTGAACCCTTTTGATGAACATCTGGTCCGATTACTACTTTTAAAGCGGCATTAAGTAAATGGGTTGCTGTATGATATCTCGTTTCTATTTCACTATTACCAGCTAAACCGCCTTTAAATTTACCAGCTGAGGCTGTTCTTGATAATTCTTGATGAGCTTTAAAACGCATCTTATAATCTTCAACATCTACATCCATACCATTTTCATGAGCCATTTCCTCAGTTAATTCTAAAGGGAAACCAAATGTATCAAATAAATGGAAAGCTGTCTCGCCGTCAACAAGAGTCTTACCATTAGTTAACTTAGCAAATTCCTTTAAGCCTTTTTCTAAAGTACGACTAAATTTCTTCTTTTCTGATGCTAAGTTTTCAAAGACAGCTGCTTCATTTGTTACAAGTTCTTGATAATATGGTTGATATTTCTTTAAGATAATCTTAGCTATTTCAATATCCCAATCACTATTAATATCAATATTTAAATTTCTAGCATGACGAATAGCGCGTCTAATTAATCTTCTTAAAATATAACCTTGGTCAGTATTGCTTGGTTTAATACCTGCTGGGTCAGCTGAAATAAAGACAGCTGTACGTAAATGATCAGCAATAATACGCATTGATTTTTCATTACCTGCATAAGTTAAACCAGAAATTTCTTCTATTTTTTTAATAATATCAGTCCAAATACTAGATAAGTAATTATCATTAACACCTTCTAAAATAGCAGTTGTTCTTTCAATACCCATACCAGTATCTACATTTTTTTGAGTTAGTTCTGAAATACCGTTTTTATCTTTATAATATTGCATAAAAACATTATTCCAAATTTCAACCCAACGATTATCATTTAAATCATAATTTTCTGGCACTTCATCATCACTACGGAAGTAAAATATTTCAGTATCTGGTCCACAAGGTCCAGCTTCACCAGCAATCCAGAAATTATCTTCTGTTGTTTTTACAATACGTGAGGCAGGAATTCCTAAACTTAACCATTTGTTATAACTTACTTCATCAAAAGCAATATCTTCATTACCAGCAAATACGGTAACAGCAAGTTTATTTACTGGAATATTTAAAACTTTAGTTAAAAATTCAAAACTCCAAGAAATAGCTTCATCTTTAAAATAATCACCTAAAGACCAGTTGCCTAACATTTCAAAGAAAGTATGATGAGTTGTATCTCCTACTTCCTCTAAATCATTAGTGCGAACACACTTTTGATAATCACATAATCTTTTACCATAAGGATGAGCTTCTCCCATTAAATATGGCACTAATGGTTGCATACCTGCCGTATTAAATAAAACGGATGGGTCATTTTCAGGTACCACCGGAGCACTAGGAATTTGTTTGTGTCCTTTACTTACAAAAAAATTAATATATGCTTCTCTTAAATTCATTTTACTTCCTCCAATATACTTTCCAGCTCTTTAGTTAACTTTTCTAAAGAAATATATCTAATATTATAATCAAAATCATAATAATCATCAAGATTTTTTTCAGTTACATGATTTTTTTCTTCTTCCGTTAAACCATTGTCCTCATTTGATTCAATATAAATAGTTACACAATCTGGATATCTAAATTTGCTTTCTTTTATTTCTTCTACCAATCTAGCATCATCAATAACTACATTATCAAAATAATCTTTAAATATTTCTATATCATCAAATACTCTTTTTATAAAGAAATCATAGCCAAATTCTCTTCTAACCTTTTCACCCATATTTTGTAAAAATAAACGAGGTTTATGCTCTAAATCCCAAGGCCATGAAATCATTTCATAGGCATATAATTTTAAATACTTAGAAAATTCTGTAATAATAGTTTTTTCTCCTAATTTATTATAATGTTCTTTAATTAATTTAGCTAAAGTTGATTTACCACTACCACTTTTACCCCCAATTACAAATAATCTCATCCTTATCACCTTTATTTATTTTACTCTTTTTTTCCTAAGTTTACTATTATTTTTGCTTAGTTTTAGATGTTTTTTAAATTTTTTTATATCTTTATTTTAGTTTTTTAGCTTTTAATATTACTTTAACTTGCTTTCTTCTAAATCAATATAGTCTTCTACTTCTTTTATCGTCTTATTAAAATCATCGTAATTAGTATTAAACCATTTAACATCCATTTGATGATTAAACCAAGTATACTGTCTCTTTGCATAATGTCTACTGTTTTTCTTAATTAATAAAATAGCATCTTCTAAAGATATCTTACCTTCAAAATACTGATATAGTTCTTTATAGCCAATTCCCGTTAATAAAGCCTTACTAAATATTTTTCTATCATAATAATATTTAGCTTCATTTGCTAAACCATCACTAATCATTTTATCTACTCTATTATTAATTTTCGTATATAAAGTATCTCGTGCAGTTGTAAGTCCGATAGTATAAAACTTGTATAATGGCTTACATGGTACCACTTCAACTTCTTCTTTATCTAAGAAACGTTCTAATCTTTGTCTATTATTAACATGAATATTACAATTTTTATCTTTTTTTAAACACCTTTTTAGTAATTCTTCATTAGTATACTTCGAATAATCTTTTTTTGCTTTTGTATTTTCTTCGCTAAAACGATAATCATATAGGGCACTTTTTAAATATAAACCAGTGCCACCAACAAAAATGATATTACGTTCTTTATTTTCCTCCATAACTTTTCTAGCATCTTTTTGATAGTCAAAAACTGTATAGTTAGTATCTGCAGGAACAAAATCTAGTAAATAATGAGGCACGTTCTCTTTTTCTTCTTCCGTAACTTTAGCGGTACCAATATCTAAGCCTTTATAAACCTGCATGGCATCGCAATTAATTATAATGGCATCATATTTATGAGCAAGGGCAATCGATAAGGCTGTCTTGCCAACCGCAGTTGGTCCCGTAACGCAAATAATCATTTAAGCACCTTTAATACTTTAAAAAGTATCCCTTTCCTTTTTCATTTTGTTTTTTAAAGTCTTTTAATTTTATATAAAGCTTTTAAATCTCTTTATATAAAATAAACTAATTCATAATACGTTTAAACATTCTATTTAAATCATAACTACTAAAATTAATAATTGTTGGTCTACCATGAGCACAGTTATAAGGATTATCACATAATGCTAAATCATCAAGTAGATGTTGCATAACTTCTAAAGAAATACTCATATTAGCTTTAATAGACATTTTACAAGCTAACATAGCCGCCGCTCTATCTCTAAATTTCATAACATCAAAATTATTACCGCTTTTAATAATCATGTCAATTACACGACGTAAGCCTTCTTCTTCAAAGCCTTCTTTAAACCAAATAGGATGTTCTTTAAAAACAAAAGTATTTAAACCAAATTCTTCTAAAATAAAGCCCATACTTTTTAATAAATCTAAATTTTTCTTAACTAAGATAAATTCAGTTGGGGTAAGTTCAATGGGCATTGGTACTAAAAGTGGCGTTGTAACTATTTTTTCTTCTTGAAAATATTTTAAAACTTTCTCATAGTTAATACGTTCATGAGCTGCATGTTGGTCAATTAAATAAAGTCCATCATCACCTTGAGCAACTATAAAAGTTAGATTTATCGCCCCGATTGGATGTAAATTCAAAGATTTTATTTTGTTTGGTAAGATTGCTTCTTCAGTTGTATCAATGACTTTCTTTTCTTCCTTCTCGTAACTTACGGTATCTTCAGCTACACTAAAATTAAACTCTCCTTGTTTAGGCGGCTCTATTTTTTTAGCTTCATAACTAGTACCAATATTTTCAGTATCACCATTATTCGCCCCACTATTTTCAATATTTATTTTATCTTCAATAATAGAATTAATTTCTTCTTTAGAAATAATATCATTAGTAGCTTTTAATCTTTCCATAGCACTAGGAAGTAGTAAATTTTTATATAAAGCATCTTTTATGGTTTTAGTTATTAAATTATAAAGTTCTTCTTGTTTACTAAATTTAATATCTTGCTTAGTTGGATGAATATTAACATCTATTAAAGTTGGGTCAGTTTCAATATTAATAACAACAATCGGATATTTACTATCTGGTTTATAGGTATAGTAAGCATCATTAATAGCTCTATTTAATTCATTATTGCGAATAACACGGCCATTTACTATAGTAGTCATATGATAACGATTAGATTTTAAAATCTCTGGTTTACAAATAAACCCTCTAATATCATAGTCATCATTACTATTTTTAATTTCAATTAATTTTGATGACACTTGTAAACCATATATTTCATGAATAGTTTTCTTTAAATTACCAGAACCACCAGTTTTAACCACTGCTCTATCATTATTAGTAAGTGTAAATTTAATTTGCGGATATGATAAAGCTATTTTTTCTATATAAGAAACACAACTAGCAAGTTCAGTTGGTTCACTTTTTAAATATTTTAAACGAGCTGGCGTATTATAAAACAAATTTTTAATACTTATTCTAGTACCTACTCTTTTATCGGCAGCTTCATCAAGCAAAAATTTACCACCTTTAATATGCAAATGGGTACCAATCGTTTTTGCACAAGTAACTAAATCAACCTCAGAAACCGATGCAATAGACGGTAATGCCTCACCTCTAAAGCCTAAAGTTGAAATAAAAAACAAATCATCTTCGCGAAGTAATTTAGAAGTAGCATGTCTTTGAAAAGAAAGCACCGCATCATCATGTTCCATACCACATCCATTATCAGTAATAGTTATACCGTTTAACCCACCATTTATTAAATCAATGGTAATAATAGAGCTTCCAGCATCAATAGCATTTTCTACTAATTCTTTAACAACCGATGAAGAGCGTTCAACAACTTCACCGGCTGCTATCTTATTAGCTAAATTATCACTCATTACATGAATTTTAGTCATTAGTTCCTCCAATAAGTGAAGGTCTAAATTCTACTAAATCTTCTAAATTCTTACTTATCTTTACATCACAAGCTTTTTTTACATTTATAAATCCTAAATCTTTAATAACAATATCAGTATTAGCCATAACATTTACAGAAAAATTAGTCTCATTATCTTTAAAATCTCTTTTAATCTCAATATTATTATTAAAATAAGTTGTAACACTATTTATCCCAAAATTAGATAGTCTATAAATATTTTCTAAAACCACATTGGTTTCTTCTTTAGTTTGATAAGTTATTGGTTTAATTCTTTCTTTGTAATCAATTTTTTTATAATACTTTTTATCTGTAATAAAAGGTGTCGTTGTCGTAACAAAACCCGGAGTATCAGTCAAAACTTTATCATCTATATACATATTAATAAAATCTAAAGTCGTATTAGGAATTCTACTAGTCGTAATTGTGGCTTTATTTAACATAGCATTAATTAAAGTCGATTTACCGGCATTAGTACATCCTAAAATATAAGCTTTATTTAAATTTAACTCATCCATTATTTTTAATATTTTACTGGTATTTACTTTCTTTACTGAACTTAATGGATATACTTCTTCTTTAATATTATAAATATTTTTAAACTTATTAATATAATTATTAACACTAATGTTATTAGGCAATAGGTCTATTTTAGTTAAAAGTAAACTTTTTCTGGTTTTAATACTTTGGTATATATTTACTGCTTCTTTAGTTATATTCGTAGCATCTATTAAGAAAAAACTATAGTAGCTATTTTTATTAATGGTAGCAATTATCTTTTCATTATCCTTTTCTGTAATAGTTTCTGTTAAGTCATTATAATTAGTAAGACGAAAACAACGCATACAATATTTATTTTCTAATTTAGGTGTATAACCATTTTTCTTTTTATCGGTATTTTGTAAAACAGCTCCGCAGCCAATACATCTTTTAGTCATAGTAACTTCCTTTCGTAAACCTATTTTGACGATTAAAATGTTTTAGTATCATTTTTTCCAAAACTCTATTTAACTTTGTCCATTTAAAATCTTCTTCTTGCATTTTATCTAAAAATATGGAAGTAAATCCCATTTTATTAGCGCCCCACACATCGGTCATTATCTGGTCCCCAATGCAAGCAATCTCACTCATATCAAAGCCATATTCTTTTAAAACTTTTTTATAATTTTTCTTAAGTGGCTTCATTGAAAAAGAAAAACATGGAACTTTTAGTTCCTTTTTAAATAGCTCTACCCTTTTTTTTAATGAATTACTCATCAAGATAACCGTAAATTTTTTTCTTTTTAAACTGGTAAATAATTCTTTTACTTCTTTACTAGCCTTAGAAGATTTTACTGGTACTAAAGTATTATCTAAATCAAAAATCAAACACTTTATACCCTTATCCTTTAATTTTTCATAATCTATTTTAAAAATATTTTCGGCATATATATCTGGATAAAATATATTCATTACAACACTTCTTTTCTTGATTTATTATAGCACAGTAATAACCTTTTTCCAAAGTAAATAAGGCTAATATTAGTAATTTTTCTAAATTTAAAAAAGACCTAAAGTTATTTTCTTTAAATCTTCGTTTTAATAATTATTTTGATTAGATAACATTACCTTTATATCTATTTTTCTTCATAAATAAAATACTCGCTATCTAATATTTCTTGTAATCTAAACCTTTTATCAGTAACTTTACCATTTATTATATCTTCTACTTTATATTTAGTTTTAACATTAAATCCTAATACATCTTCACTATATTCCAAATATATATCACTAGTATTACTACAAGTATAATAATAATTATAATCAGTATCACTATAAGCTAAGACTTTATCATTTATACAAGGTTTTTCCATATAATAACTAAGCCCATACCCTGGTACTTTAAACCAATAATCATATACTAAAATATAAATTATAATTAAGAAAATAACAATAGCCAGACCTAAAACAAGCCAATCTTTTTTTGTCATTTTTGCATTTTTAAAGTAAAAGATATTATCCATTATTTTACTTACACTGCCCTTATTAAATATAGGATAAAGCAGAATTGGCCCTAGCGTATTTAAAATAATATCATCTATATCAAATTGGCCAACACTAAATATAAATTGAAACACTTCTAAGAAAAAGGAAGTAAATAAACAAGCTAAAGCAGTCTTTAAAAAATTATTTTTCTTGATATTTCTAGGATAAAGATAAGCAAGTGGCACTAGTAAAAGTAAGTTCCCTAATATTAAAGTTAAATTATTATACTTACCATTTATAATATCTTTTATATCACTAATAGTGCTTTTTAACGGAATAAGATTTATATTATAAAAAGATAAATTATCCAAATTCAAAGACAGATGATGTCCTCTAAAAACACTGGTCGATAAGAAAACTAAGATAGTAAAAATAATAAGATAAGTTTTAAGCATTTTAGAAGTACTATCCTTCTTTTTTGTCTCTTTATAAGTATAATAACTAGTTAAATAAGTCATAATGCCTATTCCCAAAACATTAAATAATAAGAAGTAGATATTACCTTTAATAATTAAAGAAGCAGCTAAAACATAAACAGCCGTCAAATAAAGCCAATACTTTGTAATATTTTTAAACAATGAACTCTTTTTCATAAAATATCCTTAAATATTATGATTTATAAGATACATTTCTAAAGCTAAGTACTTATCAATACGTCCTAATTTAATATCTAAATCTATATTAGCTAAATTTACTAACTCTTTTTCTAAAGCTTTTTTACTATAGTTAGAGCCATTTTTTAAATATTTATCTTGTTGCCATTTTTGTAAATTTAGAGTCGTCAATATATTATTTTTATTTCTAGAATCGCTTGCAGCTTCTTTTATTAAAAGCATATTACGATATTCACGAGCTAACATATTAAAAAGAATGAAAGGTTCAATTTTTTGAATTTTAAAGTCTTTAAGAATTTTAAAAGCTTGTTTATAATTACCGGTGATAACCGCATCAACAAATTTAAACTGATTATCTTCAATCGAAACCGAAGTTAACTCTTTTACATCATCACTTTTAATTTTACAAGGCTCATCATAATAAAGACAAATTTTATCGACATTATTCATTGCAATATCAAAATTATTTAAAGAAGTATCAATTATATATCTACTATCTTCATAAGAAATAGTAAAATTTCTTTTTTTGACTTCTTCCATTATTTTATAAGCAGCATCATTTGCATACATTGGTTTCAAAATAATGGCATGATATTTTTCTTTCATTAGGCTTACTATTTTTAAACGCTCAGATACTTTTTCACAAACAAATATCAAGGTTGTATTAGGATTAGGATTTTCTAAATATTTTTCTAATTTTTTGGTAGCAGCTTCGTTCTTTTCTAGAAAAAGGGTAGCATTTTTAACAATAATATTTTTTTTACTTCCAAATAAATCATTATAACTGGCTTCTACTATAATTTCATCCATAGTCGTATCTAAATAATCTATTTTTGTATACTCCTCATCCCCAATTATTTTTTTTATTTCTTCATTTATCAAATAATTAGATGTTCCAGCAATTAAATAATTCATATAAAATTCCTTTCTTTTTTAAGTTTTTAATCTTTTTATCTTTGAGGTCTTATCTTTTTTGCCCATTCTTTAGCTTGATTAAATATAGTCTTACTTATTTTTGTTAGATAATCTGGTTCTTTAACAAAGTGCATAACCTCTTCATGAGAATAATTATTAAGTAAGAAGTTAACAATCGTAAAAGCATAACTATAGCTACCACTGCCATACCCATTAAAATTCCATTCTAACTTTTCAAAATCACAGGTTTCTAAATCAGCTATTTCATAGTCTTGATGAGCTAAATTAGTAGCTAAGCCTTCATGCAACCAGACCGTTTTTCTTACCCACATTTTAACTTCATCATTACAGGCATGAACAAATTCATGCATTATCATTTTTAGTATTTCATCTAAATTAGTATCTGTATGTGTAGTAAATTTTATTTGATCCTGCAAGTCCATAATTCTAATGGTTTTCGTATCGGCATCAGTATCTCCCCTAACATAATCTTTAACACATCCATACTTAGCTAATTCAAACTCTTTAAAAGATTTATAATCAAGAATTTTAACTCGATATTTTTCTTTTAAACCAGATAAACCAAAGAAATCTAATATTTCTTTTTCGTTGCTTTTAATATAATTTATTATCTCCTCAAAATAAGTTATATTGATATTACTTTCTACAATTACATTATCTAACTCTTTATACATAGCTTTCTAACTCCTCTATATCTTTTTCAATACGATGATACTCTTTAAAAATACTTTTTCTTCTTTTAATAATATTTTTAAATCGTGATATTCTGCCTATTATTGGACCATGTTTTTCGATTTCTAATTTTAAAAAGTAAGAAGTTGGATAATCTCTAAAAACGGCTCTCAAGAAGCATTTTAAAACACCCGTTCTTTTAACAATAACAGTACCTTTTAATTTAGTAATTGGCTCAATATCATAGATAACATTGCCTTCAATAATAAGTTTTTTCTTATTCTTTTTAGCAAAATTAATTATTTCATCATAACAAATACTAAAATCTTTCCCAGTATAAACTTTACCATATTTTTTAATTAATAATTCTTTTACTTTTGGCAAGAATTCATCTTTGATTTTATTATCCGTTGGCATATCAAATAATCTATCGCAATTAATGACAATATAATCAGCATCGCCAATATATTTATTAGCGCTCGTAGTCTTACCCGAACCCTTAGTACCAATTACATTTATAATATCATCATCAGATAATTTCTTAATATAATCAGGTCTATCTTTTAATAAATATATTTTTTCCTTTTTCTTCATTAAAATTACTCCTCTCTTGTTAACTTTTTACTATAATTATCCTTCTTTTTTTGTAAATACATATCCCGAGTTAAATAATACTGATAATCACATATGGGTTCGCTTACAAAGGTATAATCGACCATTTTCGTTTCATTTTCTCTAACAAAGCCAAATTTTTCCATTATTAGCCAAGAGGCTGGATTACAAATAGCGGCACCCGTCTTAATTTCTGAAATTTTGCACTCACTAAACATGTAATTCATCATAGCATCAGCAGCTTCCATACCATAACCGTTACCTTTAAACTTTGGATTAATATACCAGCCAACGCCTCTAATACTAGCATCAGTTATAGTAGCAATCTCATCGTGAGCCTCATGAGACGATACCCTACCAATACACTCACCCGTACTTTTTAGAAAAACACTCCATTTAAAAGTAGTAGCATCATTAGCCTGTTTCATTTCTTTAGTATAAAATGCTACTTGCTTTTGCCAATCAAGCAAATTTTTGGCATACTTTTTAGGAACAGTTAAATAATACCTATTAACTTCTGGTAACATTAATATTTCCCATAGAACCTTTTGTTCAGCCATAGTTTGAGCTTTCAAAATTAATCTTTCAGTTTCAATCGTCTTCGAACCTAAATACTTCATAACTCTCACATCCATAAGATGACTATAGCAGTTAAAGAAACTTTTGTAAACTAAAAATCTCGAAAAATAAAGATATTTACAAAACTTTATATTATTTTCTATGGACTATAATTTTTAATAAGTATCTTCTTATTTATAGTAAGTTCTATCGTTCCCATTAAATCAGTTCGATAAATAATACTATTTTCTAAATTTTCTAAAGCCTCTTTATTCGGATGTCCATACTTATTCTTTCTGCCAACACTTATAAAGGCATACTTAGGTTTAATATAATTAATAAACTCTTTACTACTACTTGTCTTCGAACCATGATGCCCTACTTTTAAAAAATTGATTTTTTCTAATTTATATTTTTTCATAATATTATTTTCTACCGTCTTTGAAGCATCCCCCATAAATAAAAAAGTATAATCCTGATATTTTAAATATGTAACTAAAGAGTTATCATTTTCATCATCATAATTTATTGTATCTAAAAAATACCAAGTACCATATTTACCAACTAAACTACTATCTTTTCCTTTACTATAAGCTATTTTTTTACTAGTAGCCTCACTTATTAAAGCAACTTCTAACTCATTAAACTCATTATTATTAAAAATAATCTTACCTATTTTAATATTATCTATAAAATAAAAAGCATTCCCAATATGGTCATAATCCCCATGACTAATAATTAAATTATCTATTTTCTTAATATTAATACTATGTAAAAACTTAATTATATTTTTAGCTGTATAATAGTTCTTATCCGAAAGTTTACCACCAGTATCTATCATTGTAACCTCTTTACTTTTATAATCGATAATAAGACTAGCATCTCCTTGAGATACATCTAAATAATATACTTTTAAGCTATTATCTAAATTAGACATATAAGGATAAATAACAATAATTAAAATGTTAAATAAATGATAATAAAACTTCTTATACTTCGATAGCAAAAAAACATTTATATAGTAAATAATAATTATAATAAGACTCATTTTGGGTAAAATAATATTAATACTTACTTTGGTAAAAATAACCGTTAATAATTCTAATAATTTTATTAAGATGTTTAGTATAGGTAAAAAATAAGGCCAAATAAAAGTAATAAGACATACTGGATAAAATATAAAACTAATAAAAGGTACAAAGATAATATTAAATAATGGCGTTAGCAAATTATAAGAATAATTAAGAGAAATTGTAATTACAAGCGACCAGATAGTAGCAATATAAGTAGTTTTTAAAGATTTTAATAAATAATTTTTTGTTTTATCATCATAAAATATAAGCCCAAAAGTACAAAGATTAGAATATAAAAAGCCTGTATCATATAGAAAATAAGGATTAATAAGCAGTAAAAAACTAGTACTTACTAACATAATTTCATAAGTTTTAAAATTTATCTTAAATTTATTCTTTAAATGTGCAAAAATTTTTAAGAATATAAACATCGTTAAAGCTCGCATTACACTAGCCGGAAACCCCAGTAAAGCGGCATACGTTATTAAAAAGGAAATAATAATAAAATTTCTAAGCCCAGATTTTATTTTTAGTTTCTTTAAAACAAGCTCTAAGATAAAGGTGAATATACTTATATGTAAACCAGATATAGCAAACAAATGAACAACACCGAGATTCTGTAACGAACTATAAGTATCAGCATCAATATTTTTCTTACCATAAATAAGCATAGTTAAATAGCCTTTATTATCAGTATCCTCGCATCTTTTATAAACAAAATCTTGTAACTTGTAAAAATAATTATTACTATTTTCCGCACTCAAAATTTCTTTAACCGTAAAAAGATAATATATTTTCTGATAATATAAATACTTTTGATAATTAAAAGTATTAGGGATAGTATTGTTTAATGGTTTATTTAAATTACCCTTTAATACAACTCTATCCCCTGTTTTAAAATCACTAACCTTAGTTTTTAAGATAGAATCATTATCATTAAGATAAATATTAGCTAGAACTTTCTCTTTATTTTCATCTTTATTAGTTAGAACAGTCATACTATATTTAGTATCCGTCATTTTATAATCAATAATAGTTCCCTTTATTACCTTTTCATCACCAGCATAAATTGAAGTCTTTATAATATAATTACTTCTGATAAAACTCGTTAAAAAGCTTAAAAGTACTAAAAAGCAAATAAATATTTTAAACGGTAATATAGTCTTTAATTTTAGCAAATAAAGCATCTCCTATTCCGCTAACATTTTTAATATCATCGGTACTTTTAAAGTTACCATTAGTATTTCGATATTCAATAATATCAGCAGCTTTAGCAAGACCAATCCCATTTAAAGTAGCAAGTTCTTCTTTAGTGGCTGTATTGATATTAATTAAATTAGAAACAGTATCATTGTTAGTATTATTATCTTTAGTTTTATCATCATAACTAGCATTATTAGGTATTTCTTCAGTTTTAGTAACAGTTGTTGTCGCCGTACTTTTTACTACTTCATCTTTTTTAGGAACATAAATAACCATTTCTGATGTTACTTTTTTACTTAAATTAATAGTAGTTGTATCAGCACTCTTTAAAAGACCGCCCGCTAATTTTATACAATCATTAACAATGCTATCTGGACTTACTTGATAAACACCGGGATTTTTAACAGAACCCTTAATATCAATATAGTACTTAACTTCTTCCAAAGCTTGGTCTTCAAGACTAATGTTATTATCGTTATCATCAGTATTTTTAATCTCTTCATTTAAAGCTAGATTATCACTAATATTTTCCTTTAACAAATATTGTTCTTGAAAGAAGACATGGTAAATATTTAAAGTTAAAATACTTACTAGCATTAATAACACTAAAATCTTAAAGAAATACTTTTGAAAAAAGGTCTTTACTAAGTCAAAATAAAAATTCATAATTTATCACCTCCTAATTATATATATTGGTAACACATTATGAATTTCCTTCAAAAATTTCTATTTTTTCTAATTTTTTGACAATTTTTTATTTATTTTTACTTTTAATAAACATATATTTACTAACGATAAACTAAAATCTTTTATTAAATAATTTATTAAACATTAAAGACTAGCAATTTTATCACGTAATTTTTTATTTTGGCTTTCTACTGCAACTTTTTCAGTAATGCCAATCATAACAATCGCATTAATAGCAAACGAACCACCATAACTAAAGAATGGAAGCGGTACACCAGTTAAAGGCATAAGGCCTAAAACGCCTAGCAGATTAACTAAAATATGCAACGCCAAATATATACAAGTACCAAAGGCAATTAGACTCATACTAACACTAGTAGCTTTCTTAGCTATCTTAAGTATCTGTAAAAGAATAACAACATAACCTAAGATTACTAAGATACCAGTAACAAGTCCTAATTCTTCAACAATGATAGGAAAGATAAAATCCGTATGAGCTTCTGGTAAATATAAATATTTCTGAGTAGAATTACCAAAACCTAAACCAAATAAGCCACCATTTTTAATAGCAATATAACCATTACACACTTGGTATCCTAAACGTTCATTACGTTTTTCATCGCTACAAGGTGCTAGAAAAGAAAATCTTGATAACTGGTAGCCTGTAAAAATTTTATCTTTAAAAAGAATACAAGCAGCGCCCCCTACTAATGCTACTAAAAGAATTACTAGATTAGCACGTAAGCGGGTCTTTTTGGGCATTGGCACCGCTAAGAATATCAAAAGAGCTAAAACACCAATAATAATGGCACTTCCCAAATCTGGTTGTTTTAAAACTAAAAAAGCAATAACCTCAGCAAAAAATAAAGGTATAAAATAAATAAAAGCTCTCGTTTCTTTCTTTTTAACTATATCTTCATAACTAAAAGCTAAATAAATAATAATAATTGACTTAGCAAATTCGGCTGGCTGAAAGTTAAAAAACCCTAAGCCATACCACCCTTTAGTACCATTAGTTATCTTTCCTGCAAGTAGAAGACCAACTAGCGAAGCACCAATTAAAATCATTAATAAATAAGATATATACTTATAAGACTTAAATGGAAACCGGGTAACAATTATCGCCGCCAAAGCACTAATTACTAAAATTGCACACTGCCGAATAAAATAATAATTACTAGCAACGCCCTGTTTTAAAACTGTTAAGACACTCGAAGCACTAAAAATCATTATACAACCAAGAACAGAATAAAGAATTATTAAAAAAAGTAAAAGCAAGTCCATTTTGGCTATTTTTTTCTTCATTTTAACCACCTATTATAATAATACCATAAATTAGAACAACTTTTAGGGATAAATTTCTACTTGTGTCAAAAAACGTGTCAACCCATAAAATATATTAGATACATAAAGGAGGTATAAATATGTATTATTACGGAAATAACGGCTACTACGGTGGCTATGGTTATCAAAATCCTTGTAGTACTTATGTTGGTACCACTGCTGGCTACGGTTATGGCTATGGTGCTGCTATCTGGATTGTCTTATTTATTCTTTTAGTAATTATTATCGGCGCTGGTTGGTATGCTGGTGGTAATAACAACCGTTAAGAGAGTCTTCTCTCTTTTTTTATATAATAGGAAAGTCATCCGCAATATTGTGTATTTTTTGCACGCGAAAAAGTTCATAGATTTCGCCGCTTTAAAATTTATCTATTGTAAACTTGCTTCACAAACTTTATAAATGTTTATAAAATAATTATAACAAAAGAAATGAAAATAATGTAAAAAATTATAAAACTACCGTTTATTAATTTAAAAGTTAAAAAGTTTTAAAAATATAAGATAAGTTATGGACAAATGAAAAAATTAATGATAATATGCACTTACAAGCAGGCAGGGTGGTTTAAATGATATTTCAAAAAGCGTATAAATTTAGAATATATCCAAATGAAGAGCAAAGAATTCTTATTAATAAAACATTCGGGTGTTCTAATCTTGTTTATAATAAATTATTAGATAAGAAGAAAACTAATCCTAAATTAAGTAAATATGATTTAGGAAGTTTTATTCCTGGTTTTAAGCAAGAATTAGAATTTTTAAAAGAAGTTGATAGTATGGCTTTAGTTCATACTGCTCATGATGTAACTATCGGTTATGATAAATATTTAAGTGGTAAGGGTGGTATGCCACATTTTAAGAAAAAAGGTGTTAAAGTAAGTTATACAACTAATTGTGTAAGAAGTTCATACAAAGGTAAAAGCTATGCCAATATCATGGTTGATATTAAAAATAGAACTATTGTTTTGCCAAAACTAGGTAGTGTAAAAATTAGAGGCTATCGTAATTTAAAAGAGTTTCCTTTTAGAATAATAAATGCTACGATAAGTAGAGCTGCAAATAAATACTATGTATCAGTAGTTGTAGAAGAAGATATAAAGCCGAAATATGCTAAAACTTACCACATAGTTGGTATTGACTTAGGAATTAAGTCATTGGTAACAACTAGTTCGTTTGAATCATATGGCAATGTAAGTTCTTTAAAAAAACATGAAAAAAGAATAGCTATCTTACAGCAAGAGTTAGCAAAAAAAGAAAAGAATAGTAAAAACTATAATAAGATTAAAATAAAATTGGAACGTGCCTATATTCGCCTTGCAAACAGTAGAAGAAAGCAAGCAGAAGAAATAGTAAGCAAACTTTTAAAAGAAAATGACTATATTGTAGCCGAAAACTTGCAAGTAAATAAGATGATAACTGAATCCAGTTCAAAATCATTAAGAAAAAATATAATTCATTCCACATTTTCTCTAATTTTAACAAAATTAAGGCAAAAATGTTTGTGGGATAATAAAAGTTTTATTCAAGTAAATACCTATTTTCCAAGCAGTCAACTGTGTTCGTGCTGTGGACATCGAAACGAAGAAATGAAAGATTTAAAATTAAGAGAATATAAATGTAGTGAATGTGGAAATATTTTAGATAGAGATATAAATGCAAGTTTAAATATATTAAATGAAGGAATAAAAATGGCTTTTGGCTTGTAAGATACTTAAAGTAAAAATTGAATTTTAAATACGGTGGCGACCATCGAAGTTTATGTCTTTTGAGATTATTCTCGTAAGAAAAGGTCATTCGTGAGAATGGCTGAGTTGAAATGCGAAAGTAATGAGCATTTTAACTTTTGTTCTTTCCAGTTTAAATATTTTTATATGTAACGTTTCATATTAATTTTTTCTCTTAAAATGTGAATATTATTTCAAAATTTTAGTAAAAAATATTATAACCCCTTTCTTTTTAAAGTTATTTTTGGTAAAATACCAATGAATGTGGGGTAGTATTATGCAGTTACCAAATATTAAAATATTAGATGAAAAAGAAAAGATTTTACATAAAAAAGCTTTACCGGTAGATAAGTTTCCTATTTCTAAGGAAGACCAAAAAAACATTGAAGATATGATTACTTATCTAACAATGAGTCAAATTGAGGAGTATTCTGAAAAATATGATTTACGTCCTGGTATGGGACTTGCTTATCCACAAATTGGTATTGGTAAGAGAATTTTTGTTATTGTTGATGAAGTCGAAAAAGGTAAATTTGAAAATTATGTCATTATTAATCCTAAAATTGTTTCCCAAAGTGAAGAACTAATTTACGTTGGTGAAGGTGAAGGTTGTTTATCTGTAAATCGTGAAGTCGAAGGTATTGTTCCTCGTGCGGCTAGAGTTACAGTAGAATATAATGATTATAATGGTGATACTTATCGTATTCGTGTCCGTGAAGACATTGCCGTTGCTTTTCAACATGAAATTGACCATTTAGACGGTATTTTATTCGTTGATAAAATTGATAAGAAAAATCCTTTTAAAGATAAAGAATTAATGCGTGAAATTTAATTAATTTTCCATTTAAACTAATATTTTTATATAAAAAAAAGTAGTGATTATTTAAAGTTCACTACTTTTTTGTTGTAATTTTACTTGTTACTTCGATTGTCTCATCAACGATTGTACCTTCACTATATTTGCCGTCTTTGTAAATATGACTATCTAAAGTACCACTACTCTTACCGTCTTTATAAAGTTTATACGTTCCTTTAGTTATAGATTTAGTGCTAATAATCAAGGAATTAAAGTCATCATCACTTAAAAATGTCAATATTTCTTTATTATTGCTATCTACTAGACTAAGAACACTGTTCTTTTTAACAATATCTTTTAATTTAAGACAGATTGTATAATTTTTAGAACTAGTTGTCGGACTTTCATAAATATCTTTACCTATAGCAATCAAAGTACCACCATTTATTTCATAACCATTGGTTGTATCTATACTTGAGTCGTCCTCTGTTCCTAAAAGATAAGTAATACCACCGTCTATAATAATATTTTGTTTAGATTTTAAATTAGATTTAGTACTATTAATCGTTAAATTACCATTTACAATATTAATTAAGCCACCGTCTTCACTCGTAATGATACCATAATTTTTAGCTGTTATATTAACAGTACCACTATTTAAAACAAAATCATTACTTAAAACATTTATTCCAATATTTTGATTAGCATTAATGTTTAAAATACCACTACCCTTTAATTCTACTGGTCCGGTTGAATAAATTACACTATCATAATATGACGAGCCTTCATCACTTAAATTATTAGTAGTACCTTCCTGGGTTTCTATTTTTAACTTTCCAGCTCCTTTATTAATAATACTAGCCATATCTTTAGTATTTATTTCTACATTATTTAATACCAAAGTTACATCACCATTGCAGCTAACAATAATAGTATGACTAAAACTACCACTTAAATTATAAGTACCACCTCTAGTTATTGAAATATTTTCATTATAATCATTTAAATTAATATCCTTTTCCGTTATTTCTTTACCATTTAAGCTTGGAACACCACCGTTATTATTTGAACTATTATTACCTTTATTGTCTTCTTCAACAATAACATCAGCTGGTAAAAAAGTAATTGGTTTTATAGTAAAATATAAAATTACAGCCGTAAGTCCTAAACTTAAAATCAAATAAACTCCTATTTTAGCTAATGGAAAAAACGTTAATTTAAAAGTTAAATAGTTAAAACCTGAAAATAATAAGTAAAATAATATTTGAATTGATATAAAAATCAAAACTGAGGTTACTACGGTAATAATAATTTGGCTACTTCTACTAGTTTTAGTAACATTAGTAGTTGTTACACCATCATTACCATAATTATAACCCGGAAAATAAGAGCCATAATCATTACTGTAATTATTATCATCATAAGTTTCATTATAACTATTATTAGTATTACTAATACTAGTTAAATCGTTATATAAAATTACACTGAAACTAATGAATGCCAGTAAAATTGTTATTAATATAATATTTTTATTTTTTCTTCTCATAAGTATCTCTCCTACACTTTTTCATTTTAATTAGTAATTGTGAAGAATAAATGAAAAAAGGCATATAAAGCCTTTCTTACACAAATAATTTATTTAAAACTCCTGAAGCTTCTTCCTTAGTTAAAGGTAGTAAATCATTACCTTCTACCCTTCTAAGTAATAAATCATGGTAATCCATTTCATTAGTTAAATAAACATATTTATGGTTATTAAAATCTATTTCTTTAACAATTAAATAAATTTTTCCATCCAAAGTATAAAAATCAACTGTATCTTTCATATTCATAGTGCTTTCCCATTTCCTTCTGTTAAATCTAAATTATATATATTTTCTTCTAAATTATGGATACCATCAGCATAATCTATTCCAGTAATTGCCCCAGTTCGAACACTTTTACCACTTTGCATGTAATTTTGGTAAGCACTGCCATTTACTTCACTACCTGGCCCCTTAAAATAATGTTCCATAAATTGTGGTCTACTTAAATTATAATAAGCCTCATAAAGTCCACTTGTATCGCCACATAAACTAATCGCATAAATTGCTTGGTCAGTAGATAATCCCTTACCCGATTCATCTTTACTATAGTCCATCAAATATTTCTTTAAATCATCATAACCTTTTTTATCGCTAGATTTAATATTTATTTTACCATGTTCATCAGTTTCTACAACAAAATTAGGATTTGCTTCAAATGCAGGGTCCATATCTATAATATCACTAATTAAATCACTAGTTTCTTGCATTGTTTTAGCAAAATCTCCTTCAGAAGTAATTGTATTAATAATTGGTTTAGATACTGACTCAAGGGCTTTATAAGATACACCAGCAAGCGCAACCGCTCCTAGTAACTTTAAGAAATTAACACGAGTCATTTTCATAACACCTTTTTTAGCATTATGATGAGCCTTACCGTCGAAATCGATTTCAAACTTTGTAAGTTTTGGTTGTTCTAACTTAGGTTCTGTCTTATTAGACTCATGATGTTTTTTTGTAATATCTTCTACTTCTTTAATTTTTAAATCTTTATTTCTTTTATTTACCATATTAGTAAACACATCTTCTGTGTAATTACTTTCTTTTTCCATAAACTATCACCTAATATAATGATAGCATTCTTAAACTCTTTTAGCAACTAAAATAATATCGCCATTTGCACTTTCATTACACGTTTGAATATATAAAAACTTACCTAAATTATCATAATTATCCGTTATTCCTACGATTTCGTAAGTCAAATCATAGCCTTTATAATTAACAGTTACAATATTATTACTATTTAAAAAATCTTTATCTTGATACTTAAATAATATATTAAAAGGAAGGTCATAATCCTTAGAACTATGACCATAAATATAACAGTTAGTATCATCAAGTAAACTACAACGATAATCAACAAATATTGCTCCAAAGCGGTCTTCTTGTTTCTTATAGTTATGATGTAAATAATACTTATTATTATCAGTTTGGGCTAAAAGATAAGTTTTATTCCCCAGATTAATACTACCAATTATATCATTATTTATTTCCTTAGTATAATCATCTTTATATTCATTACTTGCCATATTAGTATATTTTTCTACTTGAGCATAGCTAAATCTTATTCTAACTAGTGAGATAATAATTAGAATAAAGTTAAGAATTATTAAAAAGCTTAAAATACTTCTTTTTCTCTTATTTTCTAGCATATTTAATCTTAGCTCCTATTAAAAGTATAAATGATACTATTAAGGCATAAAGACTAAAATGGCTATCTGTAACTCCTGTATAAATATCATCACTTGGAACAATATTATCTACTGTTTTACTATTATCAACATCATATACATAATAAATTTCTTGAGCCTCTTCTTTAAAAGCACCTTCCTTTGTTCCATCTACTCTAACTAATTTATAACCGTCAAAATTTTTTTCTTCCGTAGTATAAGCATTATCTACTTCATCACGCATGGTAATTTTATCAGTTAAAAGATTACCTAAAGTATCAATATAATAAACATAAACGTTACCATACTTTAAAACTTTATCAAAAGTCAAACCTACTTCTACTCCATAAGTAAAGCCCATATAACTATTTCTAGTTAAAGGTCCATTTAAATGGAAAGAAAATGCTTCTAGCGAAGTTTCACTAGTTTTAGGAATAGTAATTTCATTAAATGTTTTATTTAAATCTTGATAGCATCCTTCCTTACGTGAATAGGCTCCAACACTATAATTATTATCATCTAAATTCTTTTTATTATTATATTTCATTGTTAAAAGAACATTATAAAAATAATTTTGATGAAATTCTATTAAATTATTATTAGTTTCTCTAGTAACACTAGCCTTACTAATATTAGTCCATATTTTATTAATATAAGGAGTTGTTAAATCTTCTAGACTAGTAAAATTAGTATTATAATTTTTATTAAAATAATCAATATAGTATTTATCTAACTCTGATATTCCATTATATCCTAATTCTTTTAATTTAACTTCGATATTTTCATCTTTTAATTCTTCATCAGTTAAATTTCTATTATCATATAAAGCTTTTAAAGGTTCACTATTATATAAACGATACATTGTTGCAAATGTAGGTATTTTAGCATTATTATAACTAATTAAATCAGGATAATTCTCACTATCTTCAACTGGTTTTAAGTATAATGAGTTATCTTGATATGTATAATCATTATTACTTAAATTAATTATTTTTAAACTAAAATTTCTAGTATCACCGGGCATCGATACATAATTTTCATTAGCAAAAATACTTGGTTTGATAATTAACTCTTTATTCTTAAAATCGGCTGGTATAGTAATTGTTTCTACGCAATCTTTTTTCTCACAAACAATATTTCTTTCTATTCCACTTTCTTCTTTTGATACAATATAAGGAGCATCCCATTTTCCTTTGGCACTAACATTAACAGCTGTTAAAGCAATAACTACAGGTACTAAAATCTTTTTCATATTTATCTCTCTTTCCTATCGAAATAATAATACAATAAGTACGATGTCGAATTTTGCCAGATTATAACCCAAATATATAAATTTTTGCAAAAGAAAAAGAATGTTTGCCATTCTATTTATTCATATCTTCTAAAATTGTTTTTAAAAATGATAAACCGACTTTTTCCTCTTCTGGAGTTGTCATATTAAGTAATTTAATCTTCTTATTAGGACGTTTTTCATATATTGAATAATATACCTGTAACTTTCCGTCTTTTAAAGTATTATCGGTATAAATCATGTAATTTTTCTTTGTATATTCCTCGTCATAATAAGTGGCAATTACATGATAGGTAATTCCATCACTAGTAAATCTAAAATCTTCCATTTTTCTCCTTTATTTTAATTTTAATTCTTTCACTAAAATTGCATCATTTAAATCATTGGCTTCAGTTCTTTTATATATTTCAATATTTGGAATAAAACGTACATATGGTTCAACAAATGGTGCACTTTCTGTATTTTTTCTATTAACGCCTGTACTATCCGTATTTAAATAAGCTTTATGGTCTTTATAATGAATGCTATATTCATCACTTGGAGCCTCATAATAAATCTCACTATACTCTGCAAATATTCCATTTTTTATATTATCCGCATCGGTATCTATCTTTTGAATTTGATGTTGATACCCAATAATTTTAGTTAGCAAGCAAATTCTATCGTTGTGATTAACAGTATATTCATTAATTGCTATAGTGCCTCCTAACGTCAAAGCTGCCAAAAGCACTGCACTGCCAGCAAATTTTTTTATTCTTTTTTCATCAATTTTCATTGTGTCTTCTCCTTCCTGCAATTTCTTATTATAAGTTAACTTTTTGTAAATTTCAAGGAACTTTCTTATATTTCACAAGAAATTCACAATTAACTCCAATTAAGGTATTTCTAAAGTTATTTAGTCATAAATAATTAGAAAAAAAGCCAAAAATAACACCTAAACTCATATCGAAAAAGACACATAAAATTAAGAAAAAAAGATATCAGCAATTAGCCAAATATCTTTAAATTGAATCAATATTTAATTTTACTCTACCTAAATGCATAATATAAGCATGAGCTTGAACCAAAGTTCTAATTGCATTAGCCATTTTACCACCTTTGCCAATTACAACACTACGGTCATCGTCGCTTACTAACACTTCAATTATTAAATCATCTTCTAATTTAAATTCACTAACGCGAACTCTATCAGGATTATTAACAATCGATTTAACTAAGTATTCTGTAAACTCTTTTAATTCCATAAATTAGTTTTCTTTCTTTTTAGATTCAGCATATTTTTTCATAATGCCTTC